>PUNP01000826.1 GCA_003551785.1 Candidatus Brocadiaceae bacterium
AATGCCAAAGGGGACATCTCAAATTACTATCCGGACTTTATTGTGAAGCTGAAAGACGGGAGTCAGGTGATCGTGGAGACGAAGGGACAGGAAGACCTGGATGTGCCGCAGAAGATGGAGCGGCTCAGGCAGTGGTGCGAGGACATCAACAGGATACAGAGCGATGTGAGATATGATTTCGCGTATGTGCCCGAAGAGGATTTCCGGCAGTATCGGCCGAGTTCTTTTAAGCAGTTGCTGGAGAGTTTCAAGGGGTATAAAGGTAAAAAAGCTTAAAGGTATAAAATATGAATTGAAAAATTGGAATAAAGTTATATTCATAGAGCGACACGGGCTACCTTTTAGATAGGAAAAAGTAATGGGAAGACAATTAACAAGGCAGCTGACAGAATTTATGGTCAAAGATAAGCTGGAAAGCTACGGTCTGGACGTTTCAAAGTTAGACGAGGATTATGGGATTGTGGACCTGGAGGTTAGAAATCCCGGAAAGAGTAGCAAGGTTGTTCGCTTGCAGGTTAAAGGATGTAATCCTGATAAAAGTGAGAATCTTCGCTGGTTTCAATTACGCGTGTCGAAGAAAGAGATTGAGCAGGCAAGGGATAATGGTATCCCCGAAGCTGAATTAGAAGAGGCTACCTGGCATAAGAAAGTTTTGGCTGTTGATTTTTTTATGCTTGTTGCGGTCAAGGTGGACGAAATATGGGTGATGGATCAGAGTGAAACATTTGAGCTTATACGCCTTAATGAAAAAAAATATCATTCCAGGCCCGACAACATCTTCGTGTATGAAAAACCGGTCAAATATAAGCAGAAGGAGATGAATTTAGACTCAGGAGAGAGTGCTAAGCGTTTAGCTTCATGTAAAAACAATTTCTCACCTTTATTGCAACAGCTTGGCATCAAAATTAATCAAAATTCAAAAGAAGGAGGCCAACAGAAAGATGAGAATGACACAGCGGGGGGAGGTTATGGTGTTCCGGTAATTGATGGGACATCTTCCCGGTACTATGCTTCCGGCTCCTCTGATTCGTTGAATACCGATGATGAAATGCGAAAAGACATGCAATTTTACATTCAAGAATGTCTTCGAACAAAGATTATTGACTGGCGCGCCAACTGTCAGGACGGACGTATTCATACCCAGGGTGAGTTTGTTTTAAATACAGATTATTTGGAACAAGTATGGAGAAAAAACATTGGACATTGGAAAGAAAGCGCCGTACGCGGCTTGCCTGAGGCCCAGTTATTGTTTGCTTTGTGCGTCGCTGTCGATTTGGAGCACGAGGAGGACACCGATACAGCGATGGAGTATTTTCATAAATCTGCCGAACAGGGGTACCCGCCCGCACAAGCTGTCTTGGGCTTTATTTACCAATCCGGTAAAATCATTCCAAAGGATCAAACAGAGGCTATGGAATGGTATAAGAGGGCGGCTCGTAATAAAGATATTGTTGGACAGTTTTTGCTCGGTTATTGTTACTATCAGGGAAGCGGAGTGCCTTGCGACATGGCTGAGGCGGCCAAGTGGTTCTACAAATCGGCCCAGGGGGGTAATTCCACAGCGCAGAGCATGCTCGGTTTGTGCTATTATGGAGGTCATGGCGTTCAGCAGGATGCTTGCACAGCAGCCACATGGTTTCACAAGGCTGCTCAAAAAGGAGATGGTCTTGCTCAAAGTGCTCTTGGTTTATGCTATGCAAACGGCCACGGTGTCCCGAGGGATATGGCCGAGGCTATTAAATGGTCTCTCGAGGCAGCGCAAAAAGGGGATGAGTTATCTCAAAGTCGCCTTGGATATTGTTATCTCGAGGGGGATGGCGTAAAACAGGATTGCAAAGAAGCGTACAAGTGGTATCTGATGGCCGCCAAACAAGGGCAGGCGGATGCACAATACGCTATCGCATGTTTGTACCAAGCCGGATTCGGGGTTGAAAAGGACACGAAAGAGGCGATGAAATGGTTGCGGAAATCAGCAAATCAGGGCTTCAAAGAAGCGCAAAAAATATTGGAAAAAAAGGAGAAAGGAATATTTGGCGGTTGTTTTCTCTCTACCGCGGTATGTACAACCTTGGGCAAGTCCGATAATTGCTATGAGCTAGCCATTCTGCGGCAACTTCGAGATACTTATATGCAGCGGACACCCGGGCGGCGCAGCGAGGTTGAACGGTATTACAAAATAGCCCCTCGGATAGTCAATAGTGTAGAGAAAAGTGATGACCCAACTGCTGTATGGCAAGGTCTCGCCGAAGATCATATACTGCCGATAATTGCCATAGCCCAAAAAGGTGATTTCCCTATGGCTCACCGGCTTTATCGATGTATGGTGCTAGAAATGGAACGCAAATGGCTTTGATTTGCTCGTTTGAAATGCGCATTTTAGTGATAACTGCAAATGGATGAGCTTATGGGCAGATGTTTATCGTGTCAAGATAGCCTTTTCTGAAATCGTTAAACACAGGAGGCGAGACCATGAGTAAAACGGTAAGTTTTCTCTATAAACTGGCAAGAATAGCAAATGATGTTGAGACGGTCTGTAGTGGAAAACCGAATCGCGTTGCCCGTAGAGTAAAAAATAAGTTTCTGGGCCGGAAAATAATTCGGAAATTCTGGAAATTTCCTTTTTAGCAGCCCTTGGTGGTATTGGGTGTTATTGGCTGGGTGGTATTGGGGTCGGACCGAGGTGATTTATTGAAAGGGTTATGCCTACGGCATGAAACGTATCCTTCGAGGGCTGCGTATCCTTCGGGGGCTGCCCTCGATAAAGTAATGCTTATCCTTCGGGTTCCTTCGGGTGTCCTTCGGGGGTTCCTTCGGGGGCTGCCCTCGATAAAGTCATGCGTTGCTATCTTTTACCCCATTTCAAAGGTGCTGTAATACTGCTTAGAAGCGATTTCCGGCCCCGAAAAGTGCGTGTAAG
>PUNP01000405.1 GCA_003551785.1 Candidatus Brocadiaceae bacterium
CAGAGAGAGGCGTTTCGCTCCCGTTCTTCACCGCAATTCTGATCCGCCCCCTTCAAATTCGCGCGTGGCCCGGGCGGCGTCTTCGAGGTAATCACCGTGTTTTTCAATGTCTTTCGGTGCGTCGAGCCCGGGATAGAAGCGGGCCACACGGCATTTCATATTCAGGGTTGACATCCATGTTTTGACGATGAGTGCCGAGCTGTCAAAAAAATCTTTTCTGTCCATGGCGCCAATACAGAAGAACATCCCGTATCGCCGCGGTTCGGGCGGATTGGCCAGTCTGTAGGTCCGCGCCCAGAAGCACTGGAAACGGTCGATGAAAACTTTCAGATGCCCGGGAAGGGAGGTGAAATAGACCGGTGCGCTGACAACGATATGCCTGGATTGCAGGCATTGGCGATAAACGTGCTGCATGGTGTCGTTGATCACGCATTGGCCGGTGTCCCAGCAGCCGTGACAGCTCCGGCATGGGGTGATATTCAGCTCGGCGGGGGTGATGGTCTCGATTGTCAGGTCGTCGCCGACCTCCTGCCGGAGCGTCGTCAATGAGGTTTCCAGGACAGCGTCGCTGTTTCCGTTTCGGCGTGCGCTCCCTCGTATTGCGAGGACATCGGTCATTTCAGAGTTCCGGAAGTGATTGTTATGTTTGAGTCATCTCAACGTTTTTGCAAAAAAGACAATAACGACCTTCTTTGCGATGTGCCTGACTTGGCAGGCGAGGAAACAAGAAGGTATCCTCCTGTCTGTCAGGTCCCATCCATAACAACAACAGCAAGTCCGCAGTGAACCACGGCTCCCCGGCAACGGCAAACGACGAAGCGGCAGGACGCCCGCGTTCCCGGCAACGGCAAACGACAAGGCGGGCAGGATGCCCGCGTTCCCGGCAACGGCGAACGACAAAGCGGGCAGGTTGCCCGCGTTCCCGGCAACGGCAAACGACGAAGCGGGCAGGATGCCCGCGTTCCCGGCAACGGCAAACGACGATTTCAGCGCCCGTGCATGCACAACGAGACGTGGTTCACTGAGGACTTAAAGCATATGATAACTCCCTCCGCATCCGCAAGTCAAGCTCCAACCGCAGACTTTTAGGGATGCCCCAGGTAGGTGGTGACCCCCTGACCGCCGTTACCTCGTTTCCGCTCCGGGCCCTGCGGTGCGTGAGTCCGAAGCGGTGGGAAGAGCTGAAGAGGATAAAAAAGGAACTATCTTGAGCATGACAACCGTTGCAAATAAAATGGGAGGCACAATGTTTATCGCGCTTAATTCCACCCATGGAAAAGGGACAAACACATATGCCTCCCAAAACCATAATTCCGATAAAGTATTCTACCATTATGAAAGCGAAAGATAAAGCATACAGATATAATATCCGGCTTAAGATGGTCAAAGACGCCAAGAAACTGGGCATAAAGCCTGCTGCACGCCTCTGGCAGTGCAGCAAAAACACTGTAAGGAAATGGCTGCGAAGATACGACGAAGACGGTCTCCAGGGCCTGAAAGAACGATCCCGTGCTCCGAAAACCTGTCCGCATAAGACCTCCGAGGAAGTTGAACGTCGGGTGATCGAACTGCGCCGGCAAGCAGAGTTCGGAGGCAAACGCCTGAGAAGGGAATTCGATCTGCCATGCAGCCACGGAGCTGCAGATCGCATAATACGCCAGCATGGCCTTACAAAAAAGCGCAAGACAAAACGCAGGAGGAAGAACGACCTGAGAGCAGTAAAAGCAAAGCTGAGGCCTTTTGAGAAAGTGCAGATGGACATCAAGTATCTGCGTGATATACCCAAATACTACCCGCAGATGAAACGCTACAACCTGCCAAAGTTCCAGTACTCCCTGCGTGACGTTCGCACCGGTCTGGCCTATGTCGCTTATGCCGACAGGATATCCAAAACGCACACCTGCGCCCTGGCCCAGGTGTATCTTTCGTTCCTTAAGTCAAAGGGCATCGGCCTCGACAAGGTTACGCTCCAGACCGATAACGGCACCGAGTTCGACGGCCAGCAGACGGCTACAGGCGACCGAGGCTTCGTTTATACGGTGACAGAGCATATGGGGGCTCGCCACCAGTACATCCCTCCCGGCTGCTCAAATGCCAATGCCGACGTGGAAACTATCCACAACCTCATGGAGGACGAGTTCTACGACAGGGAGAACTACAGGACTATGAACGGCTTTCTGAGCAAGGCATATACTTACCTGCTCTTTTTTAACCTGGCAAGAAAAAACTCTTATCAGCAGTGGAAAACCCCGGTCCAGCGCCTTCAGGAAGCTGACCCGGACATAGACGCAAGCATCGCCTTGCTGCCGCCTGTCTTTATTGATAATATACTGCCGTTCGTTCAGAGACAGAAAACCATCAGCGCCCGTCGCACCCAGGCCCCGCTCGCCACTGCGCGAGACTCCCCAGGGGGTCACCATCTACCTGGGCATCCCGAAACGCCGTATTTTGCGTTTTACCCGCTGAAAACCTTATTATATAATGCTGTTGAGTTCGGGTTATTCCATCGGGACCTTGCACCATGAAAAAGATCGACCGCTATATATCACAGGCATATATTATTCGTTTTTTGCTGGCTCACCTGGTGATATTCGGGTTATATATCAGCTTCGATGTCATGCAGCGAATAGACATGTTTTATGAGGCCGGGGCGGGCCGCACGCTGCCCCAGGTCCTCCTTTTCTACCTCTACCAGCTGCCCGGAAACATAATGGACACGGTGCCGCCGCTGCTCATGCTGTCGGCCGGATTGGTTTTTGTGCATATGAGCAGACGCGGCGAGTTGCTTACGCTGAAAGCCAGCGGAGTCAGCGTTCACCGGACAGCCCTGCCCCTGTTTGCCGTCACTCTGCTGGTCATAGCCCTGCTGGGCCTTGCACAGGAGACCGTTATCCCCGACCTGTACCGTCAGCTCAA
>PUNP01000596.1 GCA_003551785.1 Candidatus Brocadiaceae bacterium
CGCATGAATAAAGGAGCGAACCGCTATTAACGTTGACGCTGTAACATATTCCGTTGTGCCAGGTCACCGAAAAGTGGAGCCCGGTGTGATGGGCGGCGGCATGGCTCCAGTGAATGCCGTCTTCGGACAGCCAGGTGACATAGAATTTATCGACCGGCGCCACGGGTGCATCCCGCACACTTTTTTCATGACGGGTCCTGGGTTGGTCTTCTTCCCGGCGCAGCGGTTTGATCCAGGAATTGACCATCAGCGCTCCCTCGGGAGCGACGGAAAGATAGGGCCGTCCGACAAAACCGCCTTCCCACTCAAAGAGCTTCACGGTCTCCCATTTCCTGCCGTCGGTCGAACGTAAAATTCTGGATCGGCCGGTTTCCTTGAATCCGCAATACCAGTGTCCCTTGAACCTGATCAGGTCAGGATGGACTTCACCTCCGGTGGGGATATCTTTGCCCAACCAGTCCCTGTCGATATCCCAAATTTTCTGAGCTTCGATAATATTCATTGCTTGATCACTCCATTGAAATTATTAGTTTTCTTAAATTTTTTCAGACAAAAGCGGCTTGAGTAAAACCGCGGTCTCCGTAAAAAATAAAGCTGGAAGGTCAGTATCCGGAGAACCTCGTTATAACCAACCTTCATTTAAAAATTGATTAATCAGCGAGCGACATTAACCACGAAAGATTTACTGCGGCTGCGCACCCGACCAGGAAGCGCCCCAGGCATCCCTTAAATATATACATTTATCGCTGCCTCGGTCAAACTCCGATGCATGCCAGTTCTGGACGTCGCCCCCAAAACGCAGAAAATTAAGGTATCCGTCCGGCGCGCGATCCCAAACAATTGATCTGTTGATCGAGTCCGCTAAACCATGGCCTGAAGGATACTCTTCCTGCGAGCCTACATAGTGACCGATGAAACGATAAAACTTCCACTATTGTCAATTTTATCAAGAAAAAAAATAGCGCAAATGAGGCGCTCTTTATTTCGACATTGTTTCCCAGCTTTCGTGATCACCTCACCGATCAAATGCTGACCGTTGGAGTTGGTTATGCTGCACCTTCGGTGCTTGCGATCCCGGCTTCTGATACTTTCATTTAGCTTCCATGTGTCTTTGCATATGAATAATTCCGGGGTAAATGGGTTCGCTGGGAATTGGGCGCCCAACCTGAATCATTTACTCAAGCAACCAAAGCCGGGCGCTGTGAGGAAGGATGGTGGATGCGGCCCCGTCATCACCAAGTGCATTCGTCAACCGTGCATATTCACTCACCTGCGCAAGCGATACGGCCTTCCCGGTAAAGTTGGCTGCAAACAGATAGGTGCATTCGTCCATACCGCGCACGATTACACAGCGTAATTGATTGGCGCCGTATGTTTTTTGCACGTCCGCAGACTGCTTTTCTACCCACTGTTGCGTTTGATCGGCATCGGCGGAAGACACGACGGCCCATCCGACATTCATCAGTTCTTCACCGGCCTCGGCGGCCCTGACTCCCACATCACAATGCCAGTTTATTTCTTCGACATTCAGGGAGCATTGCATGGGTTTTGATCCTGCGCGTAACGCCTCTGTGCGATGAATTTGCAAATTTTCAGCGCCATACAGCCCAATGACCCCCACCCGGTTTTCGATGTTCAGCCAGGAACTCCCAACAGAACGCACCTCATCATGTTCTGGGGGTGCTTCAAGAATCAAATCTTCGTCGGACGTTATAAGGCGCCGTTTGTTATCGTTATATAGATCGTTGAGAAGATTCATGTGGAGTCCCTTGATCTCCTGGGGAAATGCACGCCTGTCGCGCATTTTAGCATACTGCATACCGAGTAAAGTATGACCGTCAGGCAGCGCGGCCAATGCGATCCAATGATCAGCAAGCCCCTCATCGGAGCGCCATCCTTCGGCAAGGGCTATATTACAGCCTTCTTCGATATGGCCGCAAGTCACGAAACCACCGTCAAAGGTATTGATATGGCAATCGAGCAGCCGGCGGTGTTCCCTTTGGTCAACGGTCGTTTCCGGTTGGTAGCCGGCGAATTTAATGACCCCGGTCAAATTTTGTGCCCAATCCGTGAGGTGTCCGTCATCCGGCGGCTGGCACAGCGACAGGCTCTGGCAATGGGCCCGCCAGCTCACAGAGACCAATCGCGTCTCACACCGGTGCATTGCCGCCCCGTGTTCGGGTTCATGCCACAGACCGGCCACATCAGATTCGAGTTCTTCCAGCGTTGTTTTATCGAGTTTTCCGCCATCGACCAGATTCGCAAAAGTGATCAGCTGCGCCAGCGCGCATGCCCGGTCCGATTCGAGGCGGGTATAATAATAGGGGCTTTCATGTTCAAGCCGCTGGAGCCGACGGCTGAAGAAACCTCCATCTCCGGACCATTCAAATTCTCCCTCTATCATATCAAGTATTTCTTCTGTCAGGACGGCGGCGTGCGGTTCGCCGAACTGATCGGCGGCGTACATGAGTGAGGGCAGCAGATATTCCTGGCAATAACAGTATCGCACTCGCTTTTCACCACCGATACGAGCAAGCCGTCCGTTGCTGAAAATGATACGGCGAACGTAATTCCAGAGATCATCCTGATGATGATCAAGGCTCTCCGGACGCTCAAACCCTTTAGCTTTCATATCAAAATGGAGCATTGCAGCGTTGGACAGACAGATAGTCATATAGCCGACATTCAGATAACCGTGATGATCAAGGGCCATATTATCAAAAAAGTTGGCGCCTTCGAACCAATCCTTCACAGGCCGGCCGGCTTTTACACGCTCATCGGCGGCATCGGCGGGTACACTGATACTGTTGATAAGAAAGCGATGCGCACAATGACGCCAGCTTTCCGCATGCGGATGATCCGGATACATGGTGGCGGCACGCCAGAGCAATGCTCCATTCCACAGGTTGGATTC
>PUNP01000666.1 GCA_003551785.1 Candidatus Brocadiaceae bacterium
CGAATCTTGTCATATTATATTCCTTCTTTTTCCGCTGTTCTTCTCAAGTCCCCGCGGTCTTCTACAAACTTACAGTACAGGTAACAGTCGTAACTGCTCCCGTACTTCTTAACGACCTGCACTAGTTCCTCCCGGTTCTCAATGAACCGGCAGTACTTACAGCAGACCCATCCGGACCTTGAGCCTTTAATAACCTCTACTACAGGTTTAATAACTTCCTCCGGTATATCATGAGTCCTGTAGTATATCCCCAGTTCCGGCCAGCACCACCAGTTCTTAATGTCCTTAGCATATTTATCAGGCAGTACTGACTTCAACCATTCTACAGTAGGTTCGAACTTTTTCATAATCAATCCTCATCATACAGTTCAGGGTTTGTCTTTAGCTTTTTCGGGTTTGTTGTTCCGGTATTCATCACAGTCTTTCGGTTTTATCCTGTTTTCTGTAATCTTCCACAACACAGCCCCTGCCAGCCATCCCGCGAAAAAACCGAATAAGGCATTAACCAGAATTGCCGGTACCGCTCCCGGTACAGGACCCGTATCTATAACTTCCATCAACAGCCAGGTGATACCGCGCGAAAGCCCTGCTATAACTAATACCGTCGTAATTATAAACAGGACTATTTTCAGTTTATAATATCTCATACTTTATCTCCTTATTTATTAAGATGTTCTTTATTATCCTCGTCTTTGTCCTTACGATTAACTATACGGCCGAGACGTTCCTGCAGGATACCTTTCTGTTTATACAGATCGTACTGTATCCTGATCTTCTCATCCGGGGGATGAAGTTTCTGCATCTCCGTTATCTGCCGGTTTATTTCCTTCAGTCCTTTTTCTATTTCCTCCAGTGTCATTTCTTTCATTAAATGATTCCTTGTATTTAATACATTGATAGTATACCCGGCAGTTCCTTTTATTATTTATTAATTCTTCCAGGTCCTCCCGCTGCTCCACGTACAGACAGTAAAAACATACGGACCAGATATCACCGGAATCCTTGATAGCCTGCACTATAGGCTCAGTTATTTCTTCGGGGATATTATGTCTCCTTCGATACTCCCCTAATTCTTGCCAGCACCAGTCGTACCGGATATGTCTTGAGTGTTCCGGGGGCAGTACCGACTTGAGCCATCTTATTGATGATTCGAACTTCTTCATAACTTCAGGTCTCCTTATCTAAATTTTAAACGTTCCGCGGCGGACCCTACTCTGCGGGGCCGCCACAATAAGTTATGCCCCGGTCCGGAGCACTTTAAGCACTGATCCGGTACTGACCGTACTCCCTGCACTTTTAGTACACGGGGCGTTCCCGTACACTGCAGGTACCGGAACGCCTTCCCTCGTAGAGGGAAGGCGCTTTACCGTAGTGGCTCTTAATATCATCCGCATATTTCCGCGGTAATACCGATTTCAGCCACTCTATCGTCGGTTGGAACTCTTTCATATTATATATCCTTTCTGTTTCGCGATTTCCCTAAGGTCCTCCCGGTTATCCTCTCCCCGGCAGTACCAGTAACAGATCCTCGCGTTCCCGGACTTTTTAATGACATCAGCCATGTCCTCCCGGTGCTCAATGTGCAGACAGTACTTATAACATACCCAGGCATTCCCGGAATCTATTATGGCCTGCGCTATCGGCTCTGCAATCTCCTTAGGGATATCATGTGTCCTGTAGTACTCGCCTATTTCAGGCCAGCACCAGTTAGGGTTAATCTCATCCGCATATTTCCGCGGAAGTACTGACTTCAGCCACCTTGTTGACGGTTCGAACTCTTTCATATTATATATCCTTTATTTATTTATCCTCCCCGGGATTCTCCGGGGAGGTTTTTACAGCCCTTAAGAGTATATCCCGGAAACGGGCGCCCTCCACTACCGCTTCGTCCAGCAGATCCAGAGCGTTCTCCGTCTCCTCCGAGCCCGGCCAGGTATCGGCAGGGGCGCCGCACAGGCCGTCCTCAGGTTCAATCATACCCCCCATCATATAAATTACCGCCGCCCGGGCCTCCCCGAAAGAGGAGACCTTTCCGTAACCGTCATACCTGAGGTACATCAGGGGCTCCCCTTTGCCGGTACCCCCGTTCCAGGTCTCCCAAAGCATGTCGAAGAAAATATCGGCCCCTTTCTCTTTCTCCAGAAATTCCCCCATATGCTGTATCCAGTCCTCAGCCTGTTCTTCAGGCAGGTCTATTCTTTCGTGATTGGCACAGACTATTATCGTGTAATACATGTTTTTGTCCTTTATTATTTTTCTTTATATACTGATCCGGAGGAGACCAGTTTCTCCACCCGGTCCCTGTCACGGGCCTTTTCCTCTTCTCGTTCTTTTCGGTATCGCCATTTTATCACGGACTCATCGAACAAGTCCTTTATGAGCATAAGGGCCAGATACAGCCCTCCTATAAGTAACATAACCATAGCGATATCAATCAAGATTAAAGGCATAATTAATTCTCCTTATTTTGTACCTTTCTTGTTTTATAATCCTCCCATATATATACCAGATTCTTATCTGAATGTATACTACCGTCCCTATATACCTTAGGGGGCCGCGCGGGGGTAAGATAACTGTCCGGTACTTTACGGCAGCAGGGCAGGTTTACTATATCCAGCCTGCTGTAGTTATATACCGTTCCCAGGGCCTCCTCCATACCGCAATGTGAATGGGGCAGGACTATGACCGCCCGTCTGCCGGCGGCGTTGAACACATTAAAATCCCGGGCCATGCATCTGTAATACTCCAGACGATGTATACAATATCTCTCCATCAGTTCCGTGGTATCCCGTATATTCATATACGGGTCCAGGCTTATAACCAGCCCGGGTTTGCTCATCATGGCGAAGACAGCCCCGGTCCTGGGACGGACCCCGTCTCCTATAACCAGGACTATACTGTCCTTAAGGGGTA
>PUNP01000236.1 GCA_003551785.1 Candidatus Brocadiaceae bacterium
CAAAGACAAGGTCGGCGCCGCGTATCCCTTCGTTCTGCAGCCTGTCAATCCACTCACTGACACGCACCGGCAGTTCCCTGTAAACATCCTGCCAATCACCTGTCGGAGCATCTTCAGGGCGAGGACGGCATACGAGGTGGATGCTGGTGGCGAGGGCGGCAGAATTACGCGCTCGAAGACGAGAAGATGCTTCCGTTGCAATCGGCCAGGATCCAGTGATTGTCCACCCACCATTTATCATTCCAGTCAAAAGGGATTCCCAACCCTCAGTTGTTTTATGGGCAAAGACCACACAACCAATACCTTTTTCACTAAGAAGCCGACGGCCGTCTTCAAAAGCTCTGCACATCGTTGCTTCGAAAAAACTACGATCCTTTGCTTGTCCGTCAACTATACGTGTTTCGTCTTGTACAGCTTCACGAGCTTTTGGAGAAAGAGTATTGTTGGAATCAAAAGGATCTCGCAAACACGGATGATTGGGCAGAGTTCTTCTCATCCATGTAAAAAAGAAATCTGAAAGGTCTGAATAAGGGATTGCATCATAATAAGGAGGGTCGGTAAACCATATACCAGCCGTTTCATTCGGCAAAGGAGATTCACACGCATCAGCCTGCTGCACTTGTCCAATGGTAGCGATCCTGGACATATCAATAACTTTAGCAACGTCATTAGTAGCAGAAAGGAAAACTCCTCTTGCTTTTGAAGGTGGCGTTGACTCACAAAAATCCCAGACAATAGGCAATGCCTGACGTGAAAACTGATTTACAGGATTTTCAGAACTAGGCATCCAACGACACAATGAGGTATTTCCGTCGGCTCCTTTTCCGATTAACAATGAAAACAATTCTCTAATCGTTGGATCGTCAATAGTATTAGCTTTTTTGGACAACCATACCATTCCTACTTTTTGCCTCGCCGAAAACAAGTCCCCCCACTGCATCATGCCATACCGCTGGACGCGGAAGCCAAGCGTGCCGATCGGCGGTAAAGGCTCATCCGGCACCGGGCAAAGTCCTTTCCTGCCTCCTTTTTCCCATTCGTCGAGTATGGTCTGAAGACGCTTCTGAGCCTTCCATACGGCAGCATAATCCCGTTGAACAGAAATGCGGTATTGCCGTCCTCGAACGTGATCATTGAGAAAAACCACAGCCAGCATCCTGGCGCCCCCGGTACGGCGGCCGTCTTCGTCGAAGATGACATCCGCACCACCTTTCTGCTGTCTGAGCTGTTCGCGCACACGCTTTGGGGGCAGTACTGTTCCACAGCATAAACATGTTGCCTTTGCGCGCGAGACTGTGCCATTTGAAACATCTTTTTCACTCCCGGGCTCAAAAATCTCAAACTCAACCCAGGGCGTATTACCTCCTTCGCGCAACACTTTTGCCCTTAATGCTTTTTTCTTCTTCTTTTTTTTGCAAAGCCAAAACGACCGCATGAGGGGTATTTCCGCTCCACAGTTCGGTGACTCACACCGCACCGTTCTTGCCCAGAGGTAAGCAATGGGTTTGCCACCGTCCGGTTCCGGTGGATAAAACTCAGCGAGTTCCTTCTCAGCTTTTTCTTTGATCTGCTTCCCTACCTTACGCAATTCATCTGCTAATTCAGGACCGTGACGTGGGATGTCCTCCAGCATCACCTTCTGTATCAGGCATGCAACCGGATTCAGGTCACTGGAAAACGCCTCGCACCCCACCCGGAGTGCTTCCAGCGGGATGGATCCGCCGCCGGCGAAGGGGTCAACAACAAGCGGGGGTTCTTCGGGATGCGCAGCCGAAACCAATTTCCGTCCCGCCTTCAGATAAACGTCCTTTGCAGCATTGTCCCAGTTTGCAAAGTCCGCGATAAAATCCAGCAGCATCTTTCGCAGGTCGGCATCACTGCCGTCAAAGTTATACATCCCACCGATAGCGTCACGCGCCTTCTGCCTGAAATCGTCTGGACAATGCGGATCGCATGGATCGGGCAACAGCAGGCCGAGCAGCACGGCGCGGCAGGCGGCCAGCGGGCGCCGGGCCCACCACAGATGCAGGGTTGAGGGATGGCCATGCCGGATGGATTTCTCTCTGGCCGAGTGCTTACTCACTTCCGCTATCGGGAAATCAACTTCTATTAATCTTTTGCATTCTTTGGGTATCATTACTGCTGTTCTGTTTCCGTTTTTTGGAGTCCAATTATACTCTCCACTATGTCCTTGAGCGTATTGCTTAAGTGACTCTGTCTCCCTGCTTTTTCTATGACCCGCCGCAACACGAATGGATTTTTCAGAGCTTGACTTTTCTTCATTCGGAACTCAGCTCGCATTTGTTCAAGGAGTCCATCAAAGACGGTATTTGGAAGCTCTTTCCGGAGCATGTCTTCGAGGTTACAGTCCAAACAAGCGTGGGTATTCCAAACGCCATTAGGCCAGTCTTCCTCGGGTGCGTCTATAAGCCGAAGAAGCCGCCTGTTCTCCTTTGCGTTCTCCTTTTCGTGATCTTTATCATCCCTGTCGTTATCCCAAACCAGATAAGTTTGGATACCAAGGTTTTTAAAAACCGCAGTGGGACGATCTAAGTTATTTTTGCTCATGCAAGGTAATACACAGATGCCCATTGATTCAAAATCATGCCCAAGAAACGAAGCAACTGCAAGTAATGAAGCCCTATCACCCTCTCCTTCCACCATTACAGCTACATTTGCGAAAAAACCCTCATTCATCCAAGGTGTCATAACTGCTTGCATACGCGCACGGAGGGCCTCGGCGGTGTATTTGTCACCTGGCCGTCCATCAAGGTTCCATAAATCTCTGGCAATATCTTCCAAATTTATGCTCTTTACTTTCGTAATCTTAGGTTTGTCGGCCACCTCTTCAACTTTCCTGAAAAGCCTGATTTGGTCAAAATGATCAAGTCCCACAAAAAGTGGTGCATGTG
>PUNP01000118.1 GCA_003551785.1 Candidatus Brocadiaceae bacterium
AACGGCCGAGTTGAGCGACCGGCCGCATAACGCAGCGAACTGGTTTTCGGATGTTACGCTTCGGTTCGTTCAAACGTTTTGTTAGCAACGCGCGAATCAGGGCGCGTCGTGGTTTTAATTATATCAAAAAAAACTTCGGGCGAATCCAGAAGAAAACGTTTAGCGGGAAGGCTAAGCTCGTCGCGAAACGCCATTGCCTTCCCCACCTTGTCGCATTACTTACATCATTGCTCCAATTAAATCATTCATGCCTTGCTCAAAATCTTCTTCAATATTTGCATAGCGTATATCTTTTAAGAAGGACATTTCTCCGGATGCTTCAAACGCACTAGATAAATAAATGGCTCATCATCAATGCCAAATACAATCTCATCCTTCACCCATCTAGAAGCCATTGCATTTTCTGAGAGACATAGCACCACATAGCCAACTGTCCTTAGTGCTTTGCGAATTGTATTTTTAATACTCATTCCAACATGGATATCATGCTTGTCGTAGAAAGTTAGAAAACCTGAAGTTTTCAATTTTTTCACCATGCGCTCGACCTTTGGTTTGTCCTTAGATGAATGAGAAATAAAAACTTTGTTAGGTTTCAGTATTTCTGACGCATTATCGAAACCTACAATAAGAAGGTGGTCAACAATTTTTTTGATATCCTCAATCCCATCGAAGGCCAAAACTTTATCGCATAGTGGTAGTTTTAGCAAATTTCTCAAATACTCTTGCTTCGAGCATTTGCTTTCCGCTTCTGACGTCTTAATTAGGCCGATTGTTGGTTTTCTGTTCACCATTGCGTAACTAAGCTCTAATTGGGGTAAATTATCTCCTGTTGGAGTAATGATGCCGCCCCCCTGCAACCCCGCTACAGATATAAAATAGTCGCAATTTTCTATCATACTTTCTGATGTCGGTCCGCTATCGTTCATTTTGAAATTGGCAGCAAAACCACAAACGGATAACAACTCTGAAAGCATTTGGATTTCTCGAAATGAATCGGAAAAGCTGCCTGATATGAAAAGATTTTGTTTTTCAATATACAGCATTATTTGTTTAGCCAACCTCGCACGATCAATTGATTATGACTAGATCTTCTTCAATTTTATAATACAGTTCGTCGATCTCACCCTGAGTCTCAATGGTGCGGGTGAGGGCGGTTACTATCTGACAGTAGGTGCGGATGTCGCCGTGTTCGAGGCGGCGTCCTTTTCTGTCCTTCAGCCATTTGTGACAGACCTGGTAGCCGCCGACCTGGTATTCCCACACTTCCTCGGGCACCGGTTCGAAATACTGGGTTTTATTGACATAGACGCGCTGAGCGTCCGGATCATAGTCAAAACCTTTCGATTTCGTGCGTGCCACCACCGAGTCACCTTCTCCCTCGAAACGACAGACGGGCGGGTCAAGTTCGAGGGAATCAAGCAGGTGCAGCTTCGCCAGGCGTTCACCCAGGTCGCCCATCTCTCTGAACAGCTCCTCATCGACCGTGAACGGAATGCGAGGGAAGTCCATCTTCAGGAACTCGGCATATTTCTCCCGATACGAAGGCGCATAAAGCACGGCGTAAATGTAATAGAATATCTCTTCCGGAGTGAGCTTCTCACCATAGATATTTCTAAGCCTCTCATAAAGTGCCACATCAATATTGGGTATGCGGGTTTGATATTCTTCCTCGGACTCGAAAACCATCATAGTCTGGAAACTTTTTGACGGACTTTCGCTATTGTTGTTATTCTGGTTAGGATAGAGGTAGAGTGGGAAATGATAGTCAATTGTCTTGAGCGATACGACTACATGTTCGCTTATCTTGTCTGTGGCGAGTGCATGTTGCCAGGTCCCAGCGTGTTCCACGCGCCTCGGAATTATTAGCGCCAGATTGACCCCAGCCAGCATATGGTTCATGACCTTTTCACGCCCCCGCTCAATCAAGGAGGGATCGTAAAACAGCCAGCGGCTGTCAAACGGCCTGTACAGATGTTGAACTATCTTTTCTTCCCAGCATTCCTCATTGCTTACCGTATTTCGTGCTTTCTGCAAGCTCCAGTCTTTTTTATCGTTTAAGCCATAAGCATCTCTGATAAAATTATCCGGGAGCGATGGATCACGGAATTGCCTTATCCGACGCTTCAGCGCTTCACGATCAAAGTCGATAACAAAATCGTCCCTTGATGTTACTATACCCACACTGTTTACGGGAAAAATATCCGTAACAGAAGGATAGCAACTATAGGATGCTTCCAGCTCCGTATCACGTGGTCGAAAAACGTAAAACGGTGAGGACGGCTCCAGCCGTTTCCAGTCCGTTACGTTCAGTTCGCTCGTATCGAGTGAAGCATATTTATCCGTGCGCAAACCGTAAATATCCTCATGCAATACGGCGGCATTTTCGCCCTCTTTCCCATCCGATCCAAGCCGTACGAAAAAAATAATCGAGACACCCTGTCTTATATCAAACACATTCTCATCCTTGCCGCCATCGGGACAGGTTTCTTTTTTCAGAGAATTCCCATGCAGGTCGTACACATAAATTTCATCAAAGGTCTGCATCAGACTCTGACGCATGCCGCGGAACGTCGGGTTGTCGAGATAGCTGTGGTTCGTGATCATGCCCACCACACCGCTGCCGGACTGCTCGATCTTCCACTGCGCGAATCGTAGAAACTTAACGTAATCATCCTGAAGCCATTTGGGGTTTCTCTCTCCGAGCGGTTTGCCGTCGACTTGCTTATAATCATCGATCAGCCCAGTTATCCATTCACCTGTATTGCTTGAATGTCCGGAATAGGGGGGATTCCCGAGGATTACCAGTATCGGCTTCTTGTTCTTGACATCGCTTGCCAGCTTTGATTCTTCCGCCAGCGCCGTAAAACCCGGGAATTTTGTCTGGCTCAGATCCTCGTTGTCCAGGCTGTTGG
>PUNP01000626.1 GCA_003551785.1 Candidatus Brocadiaceae bacterium
GCTGTTTTTCCGCAGGCGGGCGCTGCCGTATTTCCGCAGAGGCCCGTTAAAGAAGGCTGTGGTTTCATCGGTGTTCTCAATGAATCCATCCGGTTCCGGTTCCAGGGCGATCGATATGCGCTTGCCGGTGTCCTTCATCACCACAGCGGCATGGGCGGCTGCATCAGCAATATTTTCCGTCATCTTCCGGACATCGGCAGTAGTCGTGATCCATGATTTATATGAACCCGGAACCGTGGAGATACTCCCGTTTACGCCTTCGGGCAGCAGCTCCGCCAGGATATCGATGAGTGAATTGGTGTATTCCAGTCGTTCGGATTCGCGCCAGTCAGGCTTGTAGACATCAGCTTTCACCGGCGCGCCGTGGAAACGGCCATACGGAAAGCCGTTGACTGTGAAAACATAAAGGCCGTGAACCCGGCAATAGTCTTTAAAAGCCGCAAGTTTATCGGGAGTCTGCAAGGCGGTAGCGGCAGTTCGGCTCAGCCTGAGGCCGAGCCCGAACGGGACGGGTCGGTTGACCAGACGCTTGACTGAAGTCACGTTGTTCTGCACCGCCTGAAAGTTTTCCTCCCAGGTTTCCCCGGGATGAACGTTCATACAGTAGGTCAGGTGCAGAGGAGGTTTTTCTTGCAGTATCATTATCAGTTATTAATTTAATCAGTCCGGAAAGTATCGCGACCCATGTTTTCGGGTGCGAATCCGGAAATGCATGGTTATGTCGGTATAATATAATCGGCAGTGATAAAAGAACAAAAAAGATATGTCAACGCTGGAATTCCCGAAGCGGAAAAATTCACAAAAAAAATATTGTAACCCATCGGGTGAAATTTGTAAGTTTCACAAGTCTATACAGGTAAAATATTAATAAACTTTTTCACGGATTCATGATTATTTACTCGCTCCGCTTTTCACTGACGCATTATCTCTTTTTCTGGCCTTACGGCTTGCATTATCAAAAGGAAATGTTAGTTTTAAATTAATAAGTTTTGCGTTTATGCAGCTATCTGGCGCTCGGCAGGAAGCTAACTTTAAATAGCATTGAAATTATCTGTCAATACTAAAGCCAAGGAGTAGATGCCTATGAAAGAAAAATAAAAAATTGAAATACCAACTAGAATATTAATGAATAATAAGGGGGATATTATGAGTGTTAATAAAACAATGGTATTGGCGATTTCTTTTTTGATCGTGTCGATGGTGATCGGCAGTTCTGTGTTTGGCGGTGTGATCTTTCAAGATGACTTCGCGGATACTGATAATTGGAATGCGATTCATATGACGAACGCATCAGACTTCTGGGTGGATGACGGCAATCTGGTTATAAACAACTATAATGACGGTGAAGTGGGAACCACCAGTACTACCAGGTCCTGGGTTGCCACTGATGTCAAAGAGGAATTCAACTTTTTCGAAAGAGAGCTGACCTTTGAGTTTAGCAACTACGCCGTGGACACAATTGCAGGAGGTGAATCTTCCCCCGGCTCCAGGCGGCGAAGAGGGATCGCTATCATGGGAGGAATGGGAGATCCATACAGAGAGACCGAGGGGCAAGATGAAATCCCCGGTATTTATCTGGAGTTCAGATATACCAGCAATGGCACTTATTTTGGATTTGCCAATCAGGGCGAAACTGGTAGAGTTCATACTACCAATGCTCTGATCGAGGCGGATAATCTTGGCTTTACTTGGAGTTCCGATCTGATAAGCTTGACTTTAAACCAGGATGGCTATAGAATATATGACGAGGGGGAACTCAGTGCCGAAGGGCTGTGGGCGGACAGCGGTGTCGAACTCTCCCCTGAAGGATGGGAAAACGGTGCGAGTATCGTAATGGGAGAGTGGCATTTCCAGGCTCCTGGACAATATCAATCCAGGATGATGTTTGATGGTGTCACGGTGATTCCCGAGCCGGGTTCACTGGTTCTCCTGTCCATAGCCGGACTTGCGTTGCTGCATCGGCGACGGCGTTAACCTGATTAAATCAGTCAGGCAGGAAATCGACAACTGAAAGGGGCCGGTCCAGAAGGGGGATCGGCCCCGAATGATTAGGAGTTTAGTTATGAATATACGTATACGATATAATCAGAATTCTTTCACACTTATCGAACTGCTGGTGGTGATCGCTATCATCGCCATTCTGGCCAGTCTTCTGATGCCGGCTCTGCGTTCCGCCCGGGAGACAGCCCGGTCCGCCAGCTGCGCCTCCAACCTGCGGCAGATCGCGATGGCCGGGATCATGTACGCCGAGGATTACGACGGCACGGTCCTCGATGACTATCAGGATTATGCCACCGGCGTGTGGACCATGCGGCTTGCCCCTTATTTCGGTGTCGACATGGACGACGTCCGCGATGTGTTTCCCGAAGCCGCCGGCCTGCTGCGCTGCCCCAGCAATCCGGCCGAACTGACTGCCTGGTGGAGCAGCAACTACGGGATCAACTGGCAGATCGGCGAGTGGCGCACCAAACACAACATGGGCAGCCCGGTGATAGACCGGATAACCAGAGCCTCCGAGGTTATCTTTTTCGGTGACTGGTCAGGCCGGACACTACGTGCATATAATATCTACAGAAGGCCGGATCGCCACCACGAAATCTTTGTCCATCAGAACGAACGGATGAATGTCGTCTTCGTTGACGGTCACGTTGAATCGTTGCGCCCAGAGGAAACCAACCCGCCGACCAGCGTCACCCAATGGTATCGCGAACTGCCATGGTACCCCGCGGGGGCGCTGCCTTATGACCTCCGGCCGCGCAATGATCCTTTCTGAACATTTCAGGTTTGATTTTCAATGCAGTCAAGGGGTTTTTACGCCGTAAATCGTTATCTATGAGAGGCTAGCCTGATTAATAAACGCGCTTTGGCAGAGCGTTTATTAATCACTTGCCGTGAATAATTCAGGTTAGTA
>PUNP01000123.1 GCA_003551785.1 Candidatus Brocadiaceae bacterium
ACCCGTCGTAAACGTACTGCGTCGTGCCGTTGAGAGTCCCAGAATTCTCCACAATGCGTTTTACACGGCGGTTTTCAGTGTCGTAGCGGTAAGTGGCAATAGTATCGTTCTGCGTCTTACACACAACTTCTACCAGCCTGTTGAACACATCATAAACATACTCATGCTCGTGGTCTTCTACAAGGTTTCCGTTGTCGTCGTAGGTAAGTCCGGTAGTAATCTCGTTATCACGGTGGATCAGCTCGTTTACTTCATTATGCTGCCTGACTTCAGTGACGCCATTATGGCTGGTTTCGTCCCAGTTGCCCACCGGGTCGAGGTCCCAGCTCTGGTTTGTGACGGGGTTGGGAATGCCGTCCTTCTCCGCATTCAGCTCGCCTCGCTCCCAGGAAGTAAGACGGTAGAGATCATCGTAATCATAAAGCTCGCTGTCTGCTGCTACTCTTAAGTCTTCCTGGTGGAGTTTATTTCCCATGCCGTCGTACTCGTAAGAGAAACCGGCGATAAGCGTCTGGTTCTTATGGTACTCCCTATTTGTGATCCTGTAAAGGGAGTCCCGCTGGTTTTGAAGCACCACGCCATTTCCGAACGTCTGGCTTTCAACAAGATTATTCACATCATACGTGAAACTCGATGCAAGCTGCGCATCCCTGTGAACGGAGGTGAGGTTCCCAGCGGCGTCGTGGTTTTGCGTTACGAGCGTGCCTCCCGGATACTCAATATTTAAAGCACAAAAAAGGCATAAATATGATCATAATATGTTACGATGTTTAATGTTGAACGATAAAGACACTTTTTTTCAAAGCACTTTATACTTCAGTTATCTATTGGAGGCCTATTAACAACGAAATCTTTGGATACATCGAACCACTTCTTATTTGCTTTCTCTACTCCAATTGCTATATTCTCCTTACCTTTAATTATGCCACCATTATCTATACCGTTAGGGCCAACAGAATATATTAGATATCCATTTTCTTTTTTACGAAAAATAAGTTTTTCACCTGAAAAAGGGTCACCGGGAATTGTTTCTAAATGGATTGGAACAAGCGCATCTAACCTTTTGGGAGGCTTTCCATGTTCTTTTAAATACATTTCTACGGCCAATATTGCTTCAAGCAACGAAAAACGGGTGTCATCCTTGTATTGACTGAGGATTAGGCTAAGTGTATCTCGCATTACACGTCTTTCCGCTCCGTCTATCTCAAAAGCGTTTTCATCCCACGATACCGGCGGCCAATCATCAGTCGGAAACCATTTAGGAACCCCCGTAAAAACGTCTCGGCGATCCTTCAAAACTTCTGCCCACGATATATTTCCCCATTTTTTGTAACGTTTCCAGGAGCTTTCCACTTTTCTCTTGACCCCATTTTTACCCATTATTGCCAGCCATAATTTATCCCAAAAAGATCCTGATTCAGCAATCCAGGCTACTTCTCGAGCTGTAGTAAGTCGTAGTCGTAGTTTCAGCATCTCTTCCGTCAAATTGTGAGCCCAAACGTCCTTTTTCCCATACCGTAATATGGTATCCCTTACTCTGGCAATATCCTCTAACTCTACATCTTCTTCGATCAGCGTAAGTAGCAAAATGTGCATAGTATAGGCTCGACACATTTCAGACATCATCGCGTCGAGCCTTTCCCCTTTTGCCAATCCTGTCCCAACCCACATAGCTAAATCAACATATTCTAGCACCCCATCTATCTTGCCGGTACTTGCCTTTCTGTACGCTTCTACAGATAATGCATAACTAAGATTTCTCGCTCTTATTTCAACTTTCTCGACTCCCTGGGAAGGCAACTGAAAAGGGATATAAAGGGTCTCAGATAGTTTTATAGCATCCTTTGCAAGTGAAAAACTGCGAGCCCAATCTTTCCTCCAACCTTTTGTCTCATTGTATATACCTGAGGAAATAGTTGACGTATCTATCCATTCAGGGCGGGGGGCGGTATCCGGCATGGCATATAGTGCTTGCTGGAATTTATCGAAAGCCCTTTGTCTTTCTTCTGTTATGTACCGCTCATTTACCGCCTCCCTGGCTTCAAAAATTGGTTCTGGGTCAATACGAGTAACTGCTAAAAAACGAAAGTAAAAGGCTCCAGCAATTATAGCAATAACACCAATTGAACTGATTAGGAAAAACTTACCTTTTCCTTGCAAGTTAATAAAAGTCATGGCTTATTCCCCGCATGCAATAATTAGTCGCAACAAAAGTCAGGCGCTTTATGTGTTTCCCAAATTCTTCCCTCCTTTTTACAGTCTCCAGTACGTGGAGAACCAATAATTTTTGTTCTTGTGATTGTTTGCTCGCCCGGGTGTTCCCAGTCAACCTTAATCGCTGGGTATAATTCCCATTTAATTCTACAACCGTCATCAACGCATCGGAAATCAAGGATGCTAAAACCGCTTACTTTAAGACCTGGCATATCACCAGGCGGTTCAGGAACACCTAGTACACATTTAACGAAATCGGCGATTTCAGGATGTCTATGGAATATGCGGGCGTCATGTTCTATTCCTCCCGCAGATTCTATGCTGTCTATTTTACAAATTTCAGTAATATCATCACATGTTCTTATACTTTGGAATGCTGAGGTTACGATTCCCATTATCTGGCCTATCACCTCTGTTGCAATACACTGGACGATATCCGAAGGGTCGGGAATTAATGCGGATATCTTCTTGCCGAAGGGATCTTTGAAATTAACAGGCCGTCCCCCCACAAACTCATACAAATTCCACCCGTCCACATACCCCAGCGGGTCTCTTTGCAAAAACCTTCCCAATTCCGAACTCATCATCCTGTTGCGGTAGTAATACAGGCCCGTCTCCGGATCGTAGCGACGCCCCTGGAACATATACACGTTTTCAATGCTGCTTTCTGGGATTTCCTGATCGCCGGCATC
>PUNP01000893.1 GCA_003551785.1 Candidatus Brocadiaceae bacterium
CTGCAGGACCTTTACCGTGAAGCGCAAATCCAAGCCCGCGATTGAGCACTTCGATAACAGACCTCCATAGCCAGAACATTTCATACGTTATCAGTAAATCCTCAGTGAACCCCGTTCAGATTGTGAACTATGCGGCAGTGCCGGAAATCGAGTAGCATAGTAACAGTGACCAACGGGGTTCACTGAATGCATACGTTAGGGAAGTTTTTCTGTATCAGCGTAACGGCAGTCTAATCTCCATTCTGTCGGGAGTTTCCGCATTCAGATCGAAATCTGTCGACACTTCCCGCCCGTCAGGCAACCTGGCATTGAGTTCATAATTCCCATGAAATCCCCTGAAACGGAAACGGCCCGATCGACCGGAATCGCGATGTACATGCGTGTGCCATTCTTCATTGACCAGCCTGTACAGCTCATCAAAAGCCGGACGTGGTTCGTAGTTTTCGTCCAACAATCCAATATTCGCCTGCCAATTATCCGGCCCGAAACCCCAGAAATTTACACCATCCACGTTAGGATGGCTGTAGAGCACAGTAAGAAACCGCCGCAGATATTCCGCCTGCAACTCCTCGTTCCATTCTCCTTCCATAACGGTGCCGG
Organism: Candidatus Brocadiaceae bacterium; assembly: GCA_003551785.1. The sequence continues at coordinate 601 of PUNP01000893.1, forward strand.
TGATATTACCGGCATAGGAGATACCCGCTTCACTAATCCGCACCGGCATGTCCCTGCTTTCATACTCATCAAGCACTTCGTACATCGTTCGAGGATCGCTCCAGAGCCCGAACGGTCTATGGGCATGGACGGCGAAAAAGTCGATCTTCGCACCGTGACGCCGCAATTCTTCCACCTGATCCCAGCCAAGCATCAGCGCTCGCATGCGCCGTTCGCCCTCTCGCGGAGTGTAAAAGCGGGCACAATGGCTGACAGAAAGCTTGGCATCAGGCAGCCGTTCCTGGAACAGTTTGTAAACAGGAGGCGCAAGAGACAGCAGGTGGCGTTCATTAACGATCTGCCACAGCCTGATTCGGTCTCCATAGCGATCAATCAAATCTTCAGCATGACGCAATAAAGCCTTCTGCTGTTCCTCTTCCGACTTCTCTTCCAACCAGCGCGGCGGATACCCGGTGACAAAGTGATATTCGACCTCGACCCCATGGCGTTCCGCCCAGTCAAGATAGCTATCGACCGGCTCCAGGTTGCGCTTACCCTCCTCCGGCTCGATAACGATCCATTTGCCTGAATACGGAATCACTGAGTAATTAAAGACTTTGAGGAAATATTCGAGTTCTTTTTCATGCACCAGCGGTGCTCGGAACTCGTGAGAATGGCCGGAGGGTTCGGCGAAATGGTTCAATGAAGAGCCTATGTGAAACTCACGCCCTGTTTGCTTCAATTCCACCGCAGCACCGGGCACTGGGCGTCCGGATTCGTCCACCAGCTTCAGTTCAACAGCCGAAGTACGGTTACGCCTCAGGCTCGGTTCCACGACTTCGACCATAAAACGTTCCTGTTCCAGCCAGTCGTCGGGGTCAAGAGCCATTTCAGGCGGGTCAGGCAGCGGCGGTGGCGGTGGTTTTTCGGGCAGGCAAAGCATCCATGTGTCATTTTCTGCCACCCGCACCAGCCGAAGCCGTTCGTCACGGGGCAGAACGATGAAATCCGCTTCCCATTTCTCCGCCATGCTTATCCACTCCGAAGCGTCATAATAACGGGTCTCTTCGGGGTCCAGTGACCGCATTCTCTGCGCCCAATCAACGGCGAAACCGGGGTCGAAAAACTGCTGTGTGCCGTCCCGCCACTCACCAACTATCGCCCGGTGTGAATGAAGCCGGAAGCCATTCTGACGCGGCGGGGTGAGGATTCTGGCATCAGCGGGCGTCTCGTGGCGGGTCTGAACCTGTATATCCTCCCAATCACCCGGCTCTCGCTGCCCCCCTCCCTGCAAAATCCCTCCCACAGCCAATAAAACGATCGAAACAACTATCATAGAACGTTTTACACGGGTATTGAAATACAGGGAAGAAGCCAGTATAAGCGCAGCAAAAATCAATAACACGAAATACAGCGATGGAATTGACGGCCACGATGGGGTCCAGAAGCCCGTGTCAAGCCTTATATCTGAAAGGGTCGCTATAATGATCACCGAACCTATAACAGCCGCTTCAAGAGATGAAAGTTTTTTGGCGGCACAGGCGATCCATGCACAGGCCAGCAGGGCCGGTGCATGAAAAGGCTGTCCGAACGGCAGAAATACAACAGCCGCCAGAATCAGGGCAAAAACGCGTGTCAAAAATAACCATACCGGTTTCATATCGGCTCTCGAAATCGTCATATCCACGAACCCTGTCGTTAACAGCAGCGCCGATACGACAACATAACCGGAGATACGAAACAGTTGCGCGCGCATAACCAAAGGTATCTGAATCAGCTCGGTCCCCACCCAGCCAACGAGCATGAGCACCGCTGCAGAAGCGATCCAGGGGTCGGTATGCCGATTTTTACCGCCGGTCAGCCCACGCGCCAGGGCCGCCCAGCCAACCCAAAGAGCAAAACGTGCTATCGAAGTATCACCGACATCCCACCAGGTAGAACTGAAAACGTGATGCGCCGAGCGCAACTCTATCAGTTCGAGCCACCGGGCGTCGAAACCGCCCGGCGATTGCTGCAGGAAATGGAGCACCGGCAGTGACAGTACAATGGCCGCTGCAATGCCGCCAATCGTCTGCAGACGCGGCAGTGATTTTATGTTCCACACGCCCCACATCCCCACAAGCGCCACCGCGTAGGCCGCGGTAAGCAGATGAATGTTGGCCAGCAGACCGACGAGCATCAGAGCTAAAAACAGTTTATGCCGCACAAGGTAATTGAGCGCGATAAGCGACAGGGCAAAGGCAAAACTCGTATGCGAGAAAGCAAGCGGATTGAGAGGCGATTCAGCCAGGCCGGAGAGTGAAAGGACTACCATCGGGATCAATATCAGAGAAGGCACCCGGCTCTCCGGCCATATCCCGCGGACTAAATAGACCATCGCGGTAAATATCAGGAAAGTAGTTATCACGTGTGCCAGCACCAGGGCCAGGTCCGTTGGAACCAGGTCCGGCAGTATCCATGCAAAGGCATGGAAAAACCAGGTAGTGAAATGCGGCAGTGTGTCCAATAGCAGGTCGCCGCGGAACATTTGCGGATCGCGCAGATGCTCAATAAAAACGATATGCAGCGACTGGTTCCCCACCCCCAGCGGCATGCCGACGATCGTAATACGCAATACGGCTGCAATAGCGCTGACCAGAAGATCATACCCATGAAGACGAATATCTTCACCTGTGTTTCTTTTACGTTCTTGCATGTCGTTTAGTATTATTAAATTCCGTGGGAGCTAAAAGTCGCATTGTTAAATTGACTGCATGACTCCGTGACCGCCTGAGGCCGGTCTTACGGCTCAAACGCGTCATGCCGGCCACAAGAAGTCATTAAGTGAAAAATCGTATGCGGTGACATTGCTATCGTCAACCATTAAAAAAAACTATATTTCTTTCAGAAATTGCACCAGTATCTCAAGCAGGTTATCAAAAACAGATAAGCGTGCAATTTCGAATCCATGGCTGTTTTCTCGCACGTGACCTATAGTGGCTACCCTCGGTGCGGCTCCGACATCATAAACTCGACTTGCATCCGACGAGGCACTATTATAAACAGCCGCTTGAAGAGATATGCCGGTGCTTTCAGCAATCCGACAAAAAGACTGTACAATTTTCTGATCGTAATGAGCGTGAGAGTCAAGGCTCCAGATTCCGGGACTTCCATCAAGTTGCAGCGGAGCCTCAGGAGTTACAGGGCAGCCATCAACTGCTATAAAGACTTCAGGGCACTCCCGACGGGCAAGCACCTTTGCACCGTGACACCCTCCCTCTTCGTGTATAGTAAATGAAATTATCAGCGGGCGTCTGATTTCTATCTTTTCCCTCTCTATCCTCTCCAGCAATCGCAGTAATGTAACAACCCCCATTCTGTCGTCAAATGTCCATGCAGCAACAAACGGGTCAGCCGGATCGCCAAAAACAACTGGACCACGGCCTTGTGCGGACGGCACAGCCGAAGTACCAGGTCGTATTCCAGCCTTTTTCAGGTCGTCGGGTTTAAGCCCGGTAAATATGCATACATCATCCCATGCGTGACCTGAGCTGTTTCCATGTGCCGACCCAAACGACAGCACCCCGGAAATAATACCATTATCACCCACCAAATCAACCATCCCCTCCCCAATTTTATATGGTCTCAAACCACCGGAATTTCTAACTTTCAACCTGCCGTCCGGTTCCACAACAGTAACCGTCATAGCGATTTCATCCATATGCGAAGCAAGAATCACGGGGGGCATATCAACTCCGGCAGGCCCCAGGCGAACACTAACATTGCCTGCATGATCCGTAGTGCTCTCATATCCACATTCTGCTATTTCGCAACGGATTTTCTCAGCTATCATTTCTTCCCGTGCCGACGGAGCCGGGATAGAGAGTAATTCAGTTAAAAGTTGTATCGTGTCCGTTTCATAATACTTTTCGTATGACATAATTAAAACTCTTGAATTAAAGTGAAATTTTAATGAAACACCTTAGTGGCCGAAAGGGTGCAGACGGAATGTATGACAGGCATCTTGCCTGTCCAGGGCGCACGCAGGGATGCGTGCTATACGAATGACAGCCACCCTTGCCTCACTATACAGCTTATGTGCACCTTTTCGGCCAAGCCCCTAACCTATTAATCCAAAATAAAGGAGGTGCCCATAGTCGCGCTCACAGTCTTAAAAATCGTCCGCCTGTATATCCGATTCACAGATCCAACCCGCCGTTCCAATCTCGTTGTTGAGATAGCGGTTATAAAAATCCTCTGTCCCTTTTGCTGCAGTTGGCTTTTCATCGAGCGGTTCCCCCCCGATGGCACGCGGATCACCCTGTTTTTTTAACTCAGCCCACATCTGTTCTTTCAATTCCTTTTTTTTACCTGCCAGGGCAGTATCATTGACCAGATTATTAATACAAGCAGGGTCATTTTTTATATTGTAAAGTTCTTCAGCGGGTCTTTTGCCAAACGACCACTCCCAGTATTTATGTCCTCGCGGTTGCCCACGCAGTTTAAGAATTTCAGTCTTGGTCGGGCTTCCGTCACAGTTCATATATCCGGTGCAGGGGTTGCCGGCGGGCCATCGAAGGGGCTCTATATTGTTAAGATATAGAAAATCGCCTTTAAAAATGCCTCGGATGGGGTATCCAACATCGCCCGGACGTCCCAGATCATGACGTTCTTTACCAATAAGCACAAAGTGACGCTCAGGGTTGACTCTACCGTCGGCGCTGGAATGTAATATATCGGTAAGGCTGCGGCCGGTAAGAGGCGCCATTCCCGTTTCTTCGTGTTCAATACCGGCAATTTCAAGGAAAGTCGGCGCAAAATCAATGAAACTAACCATATCATGTACATCTCGGCCCGGTTTTTCAATACCGTCCGCCCACATTATAGCTAAAGGCAATCTATTGGAATAAAAATACTCCTGTCCTTTAGCCCGGGGAAACGGCATACCGTTGTCAGAAGTTGCAACAACGAGGGTGTTATCCAGCTCACCCCGTTCCTCAAGAATCTCCAGCATCCGTCCCATATGCCGGTCATAATGTTCAATTTCCATACCATAATCCAACAGATCGGTGCGTACTACCTCATTATCGGGCCAAATATCATATACTTCATCTACATCCTCCGTTCGATGTCCGTTTTTTTCTATGCCGGATCGATATTCGTACCCCCGATGAGGTTCCGTGCATCCGTACCAAAAGCAAAAGGGCCTCTTTTGGTCATTATCGTCGAGGAAAGCTTTAAAGTTCGATGCATAATCACAAGAATTCATCCAGTCTGTCGGCGTATCACACTTTTTTGCGTTATATCCCCGTCCGGTAAGCTTACGTTTTTCACCATTTATCGAACCGGGATCACCGGGCGCCCATCCCTTTGCAGTATGCCCGACATGGTATCCCTGGTCGGTGAGTTCTTCGAAAACAGTCTTGAATTCCCCCGGGAAGAAGCACTGGTGATTGGCGGCATCCTTCAACTGCCATGAATTCCTGCCCGTGAGCATCGAAGCTCTGGACGGAGCACATTTGGAATTACAGGTATAGGCCTGATGGAACAAAATGCCGTCTTTAGCGACACGATCAAAGGCGGGAGTTTCCACCCAATTGCATCCATAAGCCCCAAAATGCATCCCCGCGTCATCGGCCAGGCAAAACAATATATTAGGCTTGCAATTAACCATGTATCGTGATCCTTAATATTTTTATTATAGTTTTCATTTTTTCGGTAAAAAGATTTGTTTTCCGGCACAGGGCACGCCACAGTTTACTGAAAAACTACAACTCAAGTTGCTCCAGCCGGGTAATTAACGGGAGACATTAGCAATTTCAGGACTCTCGGCTCCCAATACCTCCATAAAGCACGGCAAAACCTGACGCCAGTCACCGACAAAGCCGTAGTCGGCTATTTCAAATATCGGCGCATCGGGGTCACTGTTGACGGCAACAACCGTATCGGAACTTTTCATACCCACTTGATGCTGCACAGCACCGGATATACCGCACGCGATATATAATTTCGGCTGTACGACCCGCCCGGTCTGTCCAATCTGCTTCGGATAGGGTACCCATCCGGCATCGACCGCCGCACGACTTGCACCAACCATACCATCGAGCAAGGCCGCAAGTTTTTCCAGGGATTTGAATCCTTCCGCCCCACCCATCCCACGTCCCCCGGCAACTATGGTATCAGCTTGAGCAAAATTAGAAACTCCACTGTCGTCGAGTATCCGTTTGACCACCTTAACTACCGATTCAAGCCCCCGAACTACGGAAGAGCAGTCAATGATATCAATTTTTTTTCTGTGCACCTCATTAAGTCTCTCCGGCAGCGGCATCACGTTGGGCCGTACAGTAGCCATTTGCGGGCGATGATTCGGGCATTCGATCGTAGCCATCACATTGCCCCCGAAAGCAGGACGCGTTTGCAGCAGCAGACGCCTCTCGGTATCGATCTTTAATCCGGTGCAATCAGCGGTAAGTCCCGTCTCTAACAAAGCGGCGGTTCGGGGGAAAAAATCACGGCCCGTCGCCGTCGCACCACACAACAATATCTCCGGATTATGCCTCTTCACAATTCCACTCAGCGCTTCGGCGTAAAGATCGCTCCTAAAATCACCAAAATCATCTGACTCTACACAATAAACTTTATCAAGCGGATAGCCGGACAATCCATTGAGCACCCCCTCGAGTTTGTCGCCAAAAACAACGCCGGCCAAGTCGGTATCTATTTCATCAGCCAACTGCCGTCCTTTCCCGATCAACTCCAGCGACACTTTAGCTATCTGCGGCTCACCGCCTTCTCCGGCATTCAGTTCCAAAAACACCCATACCCCCCGCCATCGTGACGTATTAAGAGATTTGGCGACCGGCGAAGATTCTTGAATGTACAGCGCGTTTTCCGGACAGACTTTTACACATGCACCGCATAACACACACTCCGGACCGATGATTAATCTCTTATCGCATATTTCAAGTGCATCAAACGGACACGCTTTTATACACTTACCGCATAGAGTGCATCTTGATTCTTTAACGTGAAGATCGCTCATGGGCAATTTATCCCTGAAGCAGTCCCTGTCGGTCGGCCTGGATATAGTTCATGCAATAGTCATCTTTGCCGGATAGCGCTTCGGAGGCAAAAACTGTCGCCATCATATCCCGCTCGGTCGGGTCCAAAATCGCCGAGTCCAAGCCCGCATTAATGAGATAGGCCAGGAAAATACGGTTAAGTATGCTGCGGTAGGGCATCCCGAAACCAACATTGGACAGACCGGCGGTAAAGTGGACACCCGGGTATTTTTCATTTATTTGACTGACTGACTCCAGAACCCGGGAGATATCGTCCGGCGTCGTGCTTAAAGGCTGGATGCACGGGTCAAGATAGAGTTTATCGACAGGAATTCCTTTACTATCGGCTTGTGATATAATATTATCGGCCACTTCCAGTCTGTCCTCAACGCATTGCGGCAGTCCCCGCTCGTCCATAAGCAATCCGACAAGCTCCGCCTTGCTGTCGGCGGCAATGGGGAGAATAGTATCCAACCGCTCCTGTTCACCATTAACGCTGTTCAGCATAACTCTATCGTTCTCAACAAGTTTCAATGCTGTCTGGAACCCCTCGGGGCTGGCGCAATCCAGACAGAGCGGCAGGTCGGTATTTTTCTGCACGACCTGCACAGCCCAGCTCAGGTTTTCAATCTCTTCATCCGGATTGCTTCCGGCATTGACATCAATAAAATCTGCCCCCGCTTCCGTCTGCTTTGTAGTTTCACCGGCAATAAAATCTTCGTTTCGTTCTTTTAAAGCTTTAGCGATGCTTTTTCTGGTCGCATTAATCCGTTCAGCAATGACTATCATCTGAAATCTCCTGGAATCAAATTGTTAGCAAAAAATGGATAAGACTCTCTAAACAAACCATGCTGGCTGCCATCCGCCCCATGCGGGCAGTATGAAGATGCCTGGGTGTTTACTGTAAACCTTCGTCAATCTTACCTAAATTTACATGATTTCCCTTCGTGATGCAAGCGAACGGGGGGAATTCAGTCATATCCCATGTTTGGAGTAGAAGACAATGCAGAGTTTCAGCTTGCCTTTTTCGAAAAAAGCTTCGCAAAAACTTTCATTCCGAAACCCATTTGATCATAGAATATCTGCAAATTTCAAGGACCGCCCAAAATATCGACAAGTTTGATTTTCGGCCGGAATAACATTACAATATCCGTATGATGAAACGCTTATCCACCAGCATATATACTTTTGCCGATTTGATTAACGGCGGCTATACCTATGTTGATAAGACGGCCGGGATATACCACCTTATTGAAGAGCCAAAAGCCCAGTATTTCCTCTCGCGCCCGCGCCGCTTCGGTAAATCACTGCTTGTCAGCACGCTTAAAGCCATATTCCAGGGCTGGCGCGAAACGTTTGAGGGGCTGGCTATTGACAACACGGATTATGACTGGAAGCCGTATCCGGTGATCCAGCTCGATATGGGGTCCGTATTGTCACAAACAGTCGATAAACTCGAGGCCGGCCTGCTCAGAAATGTCCGCATCTGCGCCAGAGAATTGGGAATTAACCTGTCATCGGATAACTGCTACAACGCTTTTGAAGACCTCATCATTGAACTTTCCGCACAGCAACCGGTCGTCATCCTGATCGACGAGTATGACAAGCCGCTTTTAGGGCATATCGGACGCGCCTCGGCACTCGATGTGCAGCAGGTGCTCAAGCAGTTCTACTCGGTCATCAAGACCACCGAACCCCACCAGCGCTTCGTGCTGCTGACCGGCGTCAGTAAATTCTCGAAAGTCTCGGTCTTCTCCGACCTGAACAACCTGACCGACCTGACCATGAGCGCGCGCTCGGCCACGCTGCTGGGCTATACGCAGCAGGAACTGGAAAGCAATTTCGGTGAGTACATCCAGTGCCTGGCCGATCAACAGGGCATGTCCGTCGCACAGACTCTCGATACGCTCAGGGATTGGTATAACGGTTACCGTTTCGAAGAGAATGCCGAAACCGTCTATAACCCCGTTTCGGTGATGAAATGCTTTCAGGAATTAAAATTCCAGAATTTTTGGTTTGAGACCGGCACGCCGAGCTTCCTGCTGGAACTGTTGAAAAAGAACCCCATCGACCTGGGCAATATGGAGGCATCGGAAACGTCTTTTTCGACCTACGAACCGGCCGAGCTGCGACCGCTGCCGCTGCTTGTCCAGACCGGCTATCTGACGATAAAGAATGTGCGGATGCTGGGGCGCAGCCGCCAGTATACGCTCGGATACCCCAACTTCGAGATTGAATCGTCTTTCAGCGAGTGGATAGCCCGGTATTTTACCGGGCTGCAATCACCGGAATTCGACAGCACGCTGACCCGCATTTATGACGCCCTGCAGCAGTCGCGCGTGGAGGATATGCTGGAGAACATGAAAACTTTCTTCTCCAGCGTGCCGAACACGATAACGATCGAGAACGAGAAGTATTATCAGACGATATTTTTCACGGTTTTGAAAGTTATCGGCACGATGGTGGATGCGGAGGTAAACACAAATATCGGCCGCATCGATGCGGTGGTGAAGACCGATAGCGACATCTGCATATTCGAGTTCAAACTCCGGGGCACGGCAGAGGAGGCGCTGGCGCAGATGCGCGAGAAAGAATATGCCGCGCCCTACCGCGACGACCCGCGCACAGTCAGGCTTATCGGTGTGGAGTTTGACAGGGAAAAGCGGAATATTGGCCGGTGGATTGTAGAACAGGGCTGAGAGCGGCAACCACTATTGCTTAGTTGCACAACTAAGGATAATCTTTGGTTATTTGTTTTTTTTACAGCGGAGAGCGCAAAGAACGCGGAGAACGGCTCATTTTAGGATTACTACCTTCTTAAAAATAATCTTTCGTCTTTCTTTACGTCCTGAGCGTGCTCCGCGGTTATTGCGTTTTTTTTACCTCAGATATCCCGGAGGACTGCTTCTTATAGGCCCTTAGCTTAGGCCCTTAAAATTCTTACATCGACAATTTTTTGTCGATGTACGAAAAAATTAACGAAAACGACAAATATCCAATGATGTGGCGTCCCTACAGGACGCAGTTTGTTGGGTTGCATTCGCGTTCCCGGGGTTCACACCCTGGGCTGGTATTTGGCGCTCAGACCCAGATTACCCACCCCATCAGTGGAAACCTCCTCCGATTCCGAACGCTGTTTGAGCACATAAGGCAAATTGACCGAAAGCTGCAACCAATCACTGACTCCATACGATAACGCCGTCTGCGCCAGATGACGGCGACTCAGCAGGTCAGCGACAGCGCAGCCAGGGCAACAGGCGCCAGCCCGGCAGCGACAGCCAGACGCAGAACCGGACGTTCGGCTATGACCTCAGCGGCGGCGGGGCTGCGTTTATAGTAGATATCGACAAACCTGCGCCCCGGACGATTGTTCAGCCGATACACAAAAAACTTACAGCGCAAATTCCTCTCGGGATACGGTTTCATTGAAATAAATGGGGTTAAGGAGTAAAATAATAGTAAGTCCTCAGCAAACCACGCAGGGGCTCGGCCGAAAACCCGGCTCATATTAAACGCTTTCAAGCGTCCCGGGGAGAGCGTTGTAATTTGCGGATTCCGGAGCCCTTGAAAGGACTCACTACGAACCTGTTATTGCCTTTTCGGCCACTCCTTCGGTGGTTCTTTCCACTTGCAGCACGACCACCGTGCCCTGTGCCGGTGGAGATGAAATAACGGTGTTCTCTGAATATGTACTCAATAATGACATGGAAACTGATTCAAATATTTACATAGGAATTAACGACAGCCAAAGTGAAATCGAGATTGACGGCCACCGACTTCAAGAGATAATCATCGACATTTTACGCCGCAGCGGCTTTAATAAAGGCGAAATAAGTGTGGCTATCGTCGATGATAACGGTATCATCAATGTTAACTCAAAGTTCCTTGAAAGTGACGATGTCACTGATGTCATCGCTTTTACGTATGATAAAAGGCCGGAGTTGGGCTTATTAGATGGGGAGATAGTTATCAATGCCGGGGAAGCCCTGCGGCGTTCGAAGGAACTGGATCACGGACCTTTTGAAGAGTTGTTATTATATGCGGTCCACGGGATATTGCATCTTTTGGGCCGGGAGGATACGACCCCGCTGGAGCGGAATAAGATGAACCGCGAAGCGGTGGATTTGCTGGATGCAGCAAACGTTCAAGTAGATGATTCAACTTTAATTACAGGGGGCTAAGGTTTGCTGTCCGGCATAGGTTTAGCAATCAAATGGTGTCTGATCTGCATTACGGCTATGGCGGAGACGGCACTCAATTTCGCCTCGCAGATCAAGCTGAAAGAGGCTTTCAAGGATACACGAAAGCGTGAAAGGTATTTGAGATACTATGAGAGGGTCCCCTCAGCTCGCCCGTTCTGCATCGGTCTGCGCGTGATCGGAATTTCCGTACTATTCCTGTTTTTCGTTTTCCAGGCTTCCTCTCTTGACAATCAATTGCTGCTTTATTGGCTGGCGCCTGCCATTGCGGCTATTGCAGCCGAACTGGCCGGCCGTTCGGTAGGTAAACGATATTCTACACATGTACTGCTGATTTTACTTCCGGCTTTACAAATACCTGGATTGATAGCAAAACGCTCCGTTTCACATGATCAACGCTCAGATGCCTCGGGAGCAGACAAAAATATCGTACCGGACGAGCAGATAGTGGATGCTGCAATTGAGGAAATCAGGGTGGCCATCCAGGATGCCGCCAGCGAGGGTGCCATTCATCATGATGAACGTGATATGATTGAGGGCGTGCTGGAATTTGAAGACGTGGAAGTGCATGAAATAATGACGCCCAGAACGGAAATGGAATGTATCGATATTAATGATAAACAGGAAAATATCCGCGCGCATCTGGCGGACTTTCATCACACACGCATCCCGATTTATGAAGAAGTCAGAGATAAGGTCATCGGCGTGCTGCATGTTAAAGACCTGGTGTCAAAACTCATGAAGGAATCTCGAAATGAAGTCCCCGGCTTAAAAGAGATCATGCAGCCCCCCTTCTTCGTACCTGAAACCAAACGTGCCATGAGCCTGCTGCACGACTTCAAACAGCGCCACCTCCAAATCGCCATCATACTGGATGAATATGGCGGAGTTACCGGTATGGTGACTATGGAAGATATTATGGAACAGATCGTCGGTGAACTGGAAGAAGGTTTCGAGGCGGAAAGGATTGAGGACCGTATCCGTATGCTGGGAGGAGGAGCACTGGATGTAGACGCCCGCCTGCATGTGGACGAAATTAATGAATTACTCCACGCCGACCTGCCGGAAGATGAAGATTATGAAACGATTGGCGGATTCCTCTTGTCTCAATTTGCAACGGTTCCCGAAGCAGGGAAGAAACTGGAATACAGCAACCTCGCTTTTGAAGTACTGCACAGCAATGAGAGAAGGGTGCATCGGGTTCTCATTAAGAAAAATGACAAAAGTCAATCCGGAGATTAAAATGCAGCGCATTTTCAGAGACTGTGCTCTGAAAAATGGGGCGTCTGACGGCGCAGTGCGGATCAATATCCAATATCCAATTATCAATATCCAATGTCCAAGTAAAAATGTCTCATTCTCATTGGGCGTGATAGCTTGCATTTTGACGTTTTGACACTCC
>PUNP01000961.1 GCA_003551785.1 Candidatus Brocadiaceae bacterium
CCATAGAATCGCTATGGTCACAATGGATGTTGATGGGAGCGCTCAGCGCCCTGTTCACCACGGGCATCACTATGGGACAGCGGTTGCCGGACGCCACATACAGGATCTCCCACATCAGCGCCAGGCCGGCGGAGGATGTTGCGGTGCAACATCGAGCGCCTCCCAAAGAGGCGCCGACCACGGCGCTCATTGCACTATGTTCACTCTCAACTTGCACGAATTCGGTATCAACTTCACCATCTGCCACATACTCCGCAAACTTATGCATGAGCTCCGTCTGGGGAGTTATGGGGTATGCCGCCACCACATCGGGGTTAATTTGCCTCAATCCATAAGCAGCAGCATCATTGCCGGTTTTAGCTACTCTTTCGGCCATAACTGGAATATCCTCAATTTATTTATTAGATTTCTAAGAAAATATTGAATTGCAAATCACAATAAAGCAACAGACCTAATCGCGCGACTGCGGCTTTTCGTTATCTTTTTCTTCATCCGTCACATCGCTGTCCAACTTCATTTCGATACAATTGACAGGGCATTCGACCGCGCAGATACCGCAACCCTTACAGTGCTGGTAATCGGTACCGATCTTTTGGCTGTCTTCAACAGCTATCGAACTGTCGGGACAATACGCCCAGCACATCATGCAGCTCACGCATTTATCATAATCGGTCAAAGGCGCGTAGGTGCGCCATGAACCGGTATTAAGTTTAGAAGTCGAACCTGCTTCAGTGGCGGTTCCCATCATCATTTCATCCTTTTTCATCAGTTTACTCATTTGCTTTTCACCTCCTTGCAAGCTCTTTTCACAGCCTTGATATTTCCATTTAACATACCTTCGCTGAGCTTAGCGCCAAATTTTTTATGAATATTTTTTTCGATCTGCTCCACCTCTGCGGCACCGGTAACGGAAAGCAGAGCGCCTATCATAACGGTATTGGGGATAGGTCGCCCAATCTCTTCCAAAGCGATACCAGTTGCATCAATCGTGTAGATAGACTTTCCTTCAAGCCCCAACTGTTCTCTTATCTCAGCCGCCGAGCGTTTGGTATTCACCAGCAGGATACCGTCGTCGAAGAGTCCTTCTTCAACATTTTCACTGTTCAGCAATGTCTCATCCAAGACAACGATAACATCTGGGAAGTAAATAGCATCATGAACCCTGATAGGTTCATCGCTTATTCGGGTATAAGCTTTAATTGGAGCCCCTTCACGTTCGGCGCCGTATTCCGGTGCGGCCTGGGCGTTTTTCCCTGCTGAAACGGCGACTTCCGCCACCATTCCTGCCGCAGTTTTGGCACCCTGCCCGCCTCTTCCATGCCATCTGATCTGTATTGCATTATCAACAACCATATTACACACTCTCCATCAGTAGATTAACAATTTGCTGCACTAAAGACAGTCGTTATTCTCTCAAATTATAACATTACTGTCAAACCAAAAGTTCGGAATAAAAAACACTCTTTTATTTAAAAATGGGAAATGACGAACGATAAGGGAATTTATCCGTCCTGATTTTCTGCACTCTCCTCATCTTCACGCAAATCCTCAACCTCCGCTTCAAGAGCCTCAATCTCCGCTTTTAATTCTTTATTTTCTGCATTTAATTTTTCATGTTCATCCTGCATCTCTGTTCTTTCTTTTAACAGTTCAGCGGCCGTTTCTTCCGCTTTAGCTGCTGTATCTTTCATTTTTTCGAGGTTTTCCTCAACCTCCTCAAGTTTTTGTTCCAACCGTTCATTCTCGGATTTGAGACCCTCAATCTTCGCTTGAGCTTTTTCCAGTTCAGATTCCAGGTTGGATTTTTCGCCTTCTAAAGTCCCGACAGCTTCATTGGCTTCTTCGAGCTTCTGTTCAAGTTCCGATTTTTCCTTCGCGATATTTTCTTTTTCCTGCAGTTTTTCTTTCACAGTATTCAGTTCTTCTCTGGCTTCTTCCTCAGAATGTTCCGCAGCAACCCGGTACGATTTTTCCCTCAACACATCCTGCTCTGAAACCGTTGCACACCCTGTTAGACCCCAAAAAACAACACCTAACACAGACATCATCTTTACCATATTATTCATGACCTTAACTCCCCAAAAAAGTTAAAAATGCTGCTTAATTCCGACTCCATGTATTGTAACATCCGTCCATAAAGCTCAACTAAAAATGTTATGATATACTACAAGCAAAAAATATGCAAACGGCATAAAAAGAAAATGCTGATTTTTCCCATTGATTCAGAGTCTTGACTGGAAATCCCTTTTAAATCTCTTATATAATAGACAGAAGCAGTAAGTCCTCAGTGAACCACGTTCTTTATCGCAAATTCGCGCTCCTGGGAGCGCCAAGCCCCCGGAGGCCGGACCGGCCCGGTGGAAACCAACGTGGTTCACTGAGGACTTATTTGTAAGCTACGTGCAGTGATGTTCCCGTCCCTCCGCCGCCGCCCTCGTGCCAGCAAAACATCGTTGTCAAGGTATTGTGGAAAACTCCGGCACGAGGGCGGCGGCGGAGGGACTGAATGGGATAGCTGGCTCTGTAGTGCAAAAATATTGTCTCACAGGAACAAGCCCGGTGGCAACAGACGGGATTTGCTGAACACTTACGAGAAACTCATTGCCCAACGGAGATTTCATATGAATAAGACAAAATACGGACGGGATATTCTCAAACGCAATCCCCAAAATCCGCTCATCACCCTCGAATGCGTTCCTTTCAGATGTGCTGCGATTTGGAATGCGGCGGTCACGTTTTTTGACAACCGTTACCTGATGCTGATAACAATCGAAGAACTCAAAGGTAACTTTAATATATATAAAGCTTTCAGTAATGACGGACTTCATTTCACTTTCGACGACGACAGCCCGGCATTTCGTCACGAAAATCCTGAAATCGAAGAAAAATATGAGAACAGGGG
>PUNP01000554.1 GCA_003551785.1 Candidatus Brocadiaceae bacterium
GATGTTCTTAACCGGTGAGCCGCAGATGCCAATCGAGCGTACACTTCTGACCAGCGGTATCCTCGATATGGCTCATCGATCCCTGAAATATGATGGTAGACTTATGGAAACGGACTTCCTTGATATCAGCTATTCGGCCGAGGATTTTGCTCCGGTTCGTGTTGGCAGGCAGCTTCCCGAAGGACAGAGCATCGATACCTGGCCTCCTGAAGGTTATGAGTACCTCTTATGGCGCCGCAGCCTTGCTGAAAAAGAACGTCCTGAATGAATGTCTCTGCCTGACAATGAACGGCTAAAGTGGAGCATTCATGCGTTGAACGTGTAAGTGGCAACTAAAACCTCGCATTTTTCTGTAGTTTCACCGAATCCTTTCGGTATTTTTCACGAAAATTTCAACTCAGTTTATCAGGAAATACACAATGAAAACACAACGTAAAAGCAAAAGAATATATCATATGATTGTTAGAACTTTTTTATTTGCCTTTTTTTTGATCGCGTCCCATCATGTTTCAGCGCAGCCACCTGAAGTGGTACTTGCTGACTCGGGAGTTGCCGCCATGTCTGTGGTTGTCTCCGAAGATGCTACCGTTGAAGTGCGCGATGCTGCTGCTGAACTGGCCGAGTATCTGGGACGTATGAGCGATTCTGATTTCGATGTTGAGCAGGGCGGTGGTGCTCGCGGCATCTTAGTCGGGGTGTATACGGACTTTCCGGAGATCGATCATGGGGTTGATTTTGATCCGGACCATCCTTTTCGACGGGATGATTACCTTATTCGCACTCACGAGGATGGCGTCTACCTTCTTGGAGCAAAACCTCTTGCGGTTCAACATGCCGTTTGGGATATGTTATATCAGCTCGGCCACCGACAGTTTTTTCCTACCGACACATGGGAGGTCGTCCCCAGCAAAGGATCCCTGAGATTATCCCTGGATGTCTTTGAACGCCCGGATTTTTACAATCGTCTCGGCCCCCGGGGGGCCCCCTGGACGGATGGTGAGCTCTGGAGTCGGTGGAAGGACCGAAATCGGATCACATCCGGTTTCGCGCTCCATACGGGCCATGTCTATAACAGCATAATAAGGCGTAATCAGCAGGCCTTTGACGATAATCCCGAATACCTTGCTCTCGTCGATGGAGAGCGCGGGGGCGGTCGGGGAGATAAATTCTGCATCTCCAACGAAGGATTGCGCGAGCTGGTTGTCAACGATGCGATCGAGCGTGTTGAACCCGAGACTGACAGCATATCAATGGACCCAAGCGACGGTGGTGACTGGTGTGAGTGTGAGGATTGTGCCGAGATGGGCAGTGTCAGTGACCGCGTTCTTATCCTTGCCAACGAGGTTGCTGAAGCGATTAATGCGCTTGAACTCGGCGAGAAATATGTGGGGTTCTACGCCTACCATCTCCATTCTCCTCCGCCCAGTGTGGACGTGCACCCCAACGTAATCGTCAGTGTGGCAACAGCTTTTATCAGGGGGGGGTATTCCTTCCAGGAACTGGTTGAAGGGTGGTCCGAGCGCGGGGCAAAAATCGGTATCCGCGAGTACCACGACGTGTTCACCTGGAGCCGGGCGCTTCCTCGAAGGGCCAGAGGGGGGAATATCAATTATCTGACCGAACAAATCCCGTATTTCTACGAGCAGGAAGCACGATTTATGAATTCCGAAGCCTCCGATTCCTGGGGAGCCAACGGACTCGGCTTTTATCTCTCGGCCAGGTTCCTGTGGGATATCGAGTCAGTTGACCGGGTGGATGAACTGGTCAACGATTTTCTTGAAAAAGCCTTCGCAGAAGCAAAAGAACCGATGGGGGAGTTCTACCACCTGATTGCGGCCGACCACGATACGCCTCGCTCTAATGAGGATGTCGTTGCCAGAATGTATCGATATCTCGACGAAGCACGGGCTTTGACCGATGATCCCGATGTACACGCGCGCCTCGACGAACTCGTCCTTTATACGCGCTATGTCGAGCTCCATTATCGCTATAGGAGTGCCACCGGCCCCGATCAGCGGGACTATGAAAAAAAGCTGTACCGTCATGCTTACAGGATGCGGGATACCATGATGGTTCATATCAGAGCTCTTTATGGGCAACTTGATGTTCCGGAGGAAGCCTATCCTCCCCACAGTACGGGAGTTGAATCACAGGATATGGAGCCGTGGATGAGCAGCGAGCCTTTCTCCAGTGATGAAATCGCTGCGATCCTGGCCGACGGTATCAAAGAAAACGAAAAAACAGTCATCGACTTCGATCCGATTTCTTTCAGCGATGAACTCGTTCCGGCGGCGGATTATCTCGATTTGCCGGAAGTGGATACTCCGGCTCATGGAACCTATCGCGGCAGCCATACGCTCATGACCTGGTTTACTCCGGAAAACAGAAAGTTGAAACTGAAAGTGAAGGGGGGGATGCTCTACGACGGTATGTTTGGTGATGTTGAGTTCAAACTTTATTCTCCGAAAGAAGTGACTTTGGAGCCGGTAGCCATAGAGAGTGTTCCGGCTGACGGTAAGGAGTATGAAATCGTCCTGGAAACCACTTACGACGGCCTTCACCGGCTGGAGTGGACCGACCGGGGCGACCGAACTTCGATTGAATGGCCCGACAATCATCCCATGACGTTCCAGGCGGGGATGGATGGGGCTTCGACGCCGCATCATCGCTCCAGCCTGTATTTTTATGTACCGGTTGGAACGGAGACAATTGGAGGTTTTACAACCGGTACCGCCGGGCGGATGCTTGACGCTGATGGTAATGAGGCCTTTAATTTCGGCTCTATGGAAGGTCATGGGTATTTTAATGTCTCTGTGCCGGAAGGCCAGGACGGACGGCTGTGGAAGTTCCATCGCTGCACCGGCAACAAGAAACTGATGACCGTTCCGCCGTATGCCGC
>PUNP01000727.1 GCA_003551785.1 Candidatus Brocadiaceae bacterium
AAGCTGATAGAACGGGTGTTGTATGGCGGCGGTATACCATCCATTGCAAAAAAATAACTTCTCACAGAAAAATTTAAAAGAAACTTTTTCTCAATCACCATAGTCGACATTTTAGGTTTGAGAGAATAAGTAGGATTTTTGTTGCAAATCGATTTATAGCGTCGTTACAATATCCTTTGTAAGGGGGCACCTATTTGCTGGTAGCGGTCATTGTGTAGGCCCATAACATACTTTTGGTGAGCCTTTACTCCTTCCTGAAAAAAATGCCAGTCTGTCTTGAAAAAATTGTCATTGGCTTTGAAAAGTCTTATTCGGCAGCGTGTTGGCAAATAGGCTTTTAAAAGTGGAGGTATTCTTTGCCAAAAAAGGTCTATCTTCCTTTGTGTATGTCCCGCAATGGGTCTCATAGCCTCTACCTGCCAGGCCTTCCTGTCGTACTCCGGCATCTCAGGACAAATATTTCGATAAGCCTTAATGCGTCCGATCTTTCCCTTTTTACATTGTTTTAAATTAGAACATGTCTCGCCGATGGCATGGCTCAGTTGCTGTTCCAGTTCACTCCAGGTTTTTTGAATATTATGCTCAAGATCGTTATGCTGTGCAAATGCTGTAAAGATCGATTTTGCCGCCAAAAGAAATCGTTTTTTGTTGCTAACGTTCTCGTTTTGCTCCAGCAATCGGTGATCAAGCCATTCATGGTTCGGAATGTCGGGCCGATGCGTGAAGTCGACGTGCCCGATTGTTGGTTTCGCTTTGACCAACAATCCCTTCCCATCACCGAAAGAATGCCTTAATCCCACAAAATTCTGATGCGCCCATGTATCCGAGTAGCAATGGGTGGCAATTCCGATTCGATACAGATCCCCGGAGTTCAGAGCGGCGAGGAACATATCCCGAGCCTTTGGAGAATCAGGCGTTGTGTTGAACAAATGCAATGCGCAATCACGCCGGCGTGCATTCTTGTGCTTGTATTGGCCGGGGAAAAAGTGAAAACATGAATATATGCGAATCAGTTTGTTTTTCGGCCTGCGTATGTCTAATGTTTGCGAGATGTAATTCCTGTAGAAGTTCCCGTCATCAAGCTGCACACGATAAATATCATTATTATCGTCTGTAAACTGACAGGCATAGGCGATCTTCGACGCATCTTGCACACTGAATCCACCTTTTCTAGCCAGTAGGTAAGTGATATGATAATGGAATTCGATATTCATGCTTAATCTTTTTTTTTGACATTTTATGTTTTGAGAATCGGCAATCCCATCAGAATGTTTGCTTTCCGATGGCTATTTAATATTGACAACAAACTCACCACTCCGAGCTACAAGAACCCCAGCCTTAACTATAAAACACTCGATCCAATGCATGCCAGTATATTTTGTACTTTCCCTTTGGTAAAGACCTCCTTGCCCATAAGCCCGAGCCGGGCAAATTTCCCCTCGCAACCCCAGCGGCCCATGATTAGCTGCCTCCTCACCGGTATTTACAACTTGCCAGTATACATCGAAAGGGGCCTGCACATTTGTCTTGGCTTTGAACAATAGTTTGCAGTCTTTGGAAAGGGACGCACAATCACTATGGAAATCATTCCAACCATTGCCTTTGCTATAGCGAGCAGAAACCGTCACATCATAATTCAAACGCGACGGCCATTGTGGTTGTTGACGATGTGACATATTAAAACGAGAAGGATTTTTAGCAAAGGAAGCCCCTAAAGTTGTGGATTTATAACGGTTAGGATATCTGTTGAGTGCTTTAGAAGCCGTTGATTCTCCGAAGGCTTTGTCCAACGAGCCTTTAATTTCCTGAGCGATGCTGCTATTGAGCAAAATATCAACATCCTCACTCAACCACTGAACCCATTGAAAGAACGCTTTAGCTCTTATATGATTATCTTCGTGCCAACGGTCGGCAAAATTTTCCCCCTTTCCATCTCGATCCCCTGGATAGTGGGGGTTAACAGGATTGGGTATATACCAATGGTCTCCGACACGCTGGATCAGGCCAAGATGAGAGACTTCTTCTGACAGAGGATTTCCTTGGAGAAGATTTCTATGCTGAGCCAATGTCCCAACAATGTGTCTCAATGCGGACCGGGTCGTCAGCAATTGCTTGGAACGATTCTTATGAATTTGGGCTGCCAGAGTCGTAATAATCATTGAAATGGGACGGTGCTTTTCATCACGATGTCCATTAAAGCGTATATCCCTGTGACGTTTCATGATCTGAATAGCCCGCTGGAGGGGTGTACGAATCAGGGCATCCGGGATGCTTTCAGGTTCATCGTAAGGAAAATTTTGACGTTGACTGTACGTTTCAAAAAGAAGACTTTTCTGTTTATGAGTGTCAATATGAGCATAATCGGGTTTGCAGATATCCCCGAACCAATTGGCAAATCCTCTGGGATTGCTTGATCGCCACTCATATTTAGGCGGTTTCACTTTTTCGTTACGGTTGGTGATAGAGATGGTGGTCTTGGTGTGCCTTTTTTCTGGCACTTTCTGCCCCCTCCCTGTATTCAATAATCTTATTTGGATTGCTTCAGCCGGGTCAGGTATGGAGGGGAGAATATCAACATGAAAACCAATACCGTCGTTATTGGGAACATAGTTTAGCGACCAACAGCGCCGGCCATTTTCTGGAGTGGGCATATCATTTTTTTTAGCGTAACCTTGAACTTCCTTTCCCACATCTTTATTTAGTAATTCTGGGGAGTCCAAATCTTTGTCACGATTGATTTCGCACACAACATCAATGTCAAACTCACATTCTTGGCTACCTTTGATGGGACGTATAACTGTACCTAATCGAAAAGATCCCTGAAGGAAAACTTCCGGCGGTGGGATTGATCTGGGATAATTGCCCGCTTCCAGATGTTTTTTGATCGCTTCATACCGCT
>PUNP01000148.1 GCA_003551785.1 Candidatus Brocadiaceae bacterium
ATCTCTGGAGACGTCTCCGAGAATATCAAGGCAAAGATAAACGGTGAAACGCTTTCTGGTAAGAAAAAGATAACCAGCGGAAGCCATGAGGTGAGCATTCGACGCAGGGGGAAAACTATTTTCTCCGGAGAGCTTAAATTCCCCCGCAGCGGACATGTAAAGATTGAGGAAACGCCGGGGGATGGGATTACGTTAAGTATCAAATGGGAAGGAGGTAAGCAGTGGGCGACGCTGAGAACATCTCAAAAGCAGTATTAGATATTATCTGCAGGCTCTTTATCTGCCGCACCGACCGATACGGAATTCAGTGGTGCCGGGATGGTGAGGTCGGTTACCGGGCCGAGAGGGGAAAAATTACTCCCGGCCTCCTCCGCCGTCATTTAAAAAGTGAGATAACCCTGGCCACATATGCCGGGAAACCGCCGGGCCAGTGTAAGTTTTTGGCATTTGACTTTGACCATCTCGATTTAGGGCCGGTTCGGAAGCTCCAGGATTTCTTTTCTCGTTACGGAGCAAAAATTTACGTGGAATTCAGCGGGAAAAAAGGCCATCATGGATGGCTCTTTACAGATCCGGCTCCGAACTGGAAGATACGTGCCGTTGCACTGAGGGCAATAAAGGAGACAGGTATCGGCGATGTTGAAATTTTCCCTGCCCAGAACAGGGTTTCGAAAGAACATCCCGGCAGTTTAATCAAGCTTCCACTGGGGAAACATCGAGCTACGGGAAAAAAATGTTTGTTCCTCAATTCGGAGGGACAGCCCTATGGGAATCAGTATGAATTTCTCCGACAAATTAAAAAAGTTGATATAGATAATCTGGCAAAAAAATTAAAAATTCGCAGGAATCCCCAGGCTCAGCGAAAGCTCAAAGGTAAGGGCCAAACGCCCCCTCAGCTGAAACCCTGCGTTGAGAACCTTATAAGGGATGGAATGGAGGAAGGATACCGCAACGAAGCCGCTTTCCTTATCGCCTGTGAGCTCCGGCGCGCCAATCCCGCCATTTCCAGGGAAACAGTTGGCGGGGTCCTTGCGGCGTTCGGTCTGCGCTGCGAGCCGCCGCTAAGACGCGATGAACTTCAGAGTGTCCTGAAAAGCGCCTTCCGCTCCGGGACAGTCTATGAGTTTGGATGCAACTGGGGCGGTCCGCCACTTAAAGAAGTAATAGGCTATTACTGCGACGGACGTTCGGATTGCCTATATCTTGATATGCTTAAAAATCTGAATGACAGCTATCGCGAAAATGATAAAAACCGACAGAAAAGAATTAAGAGGAGGAGCTAACATATGGGGATTTTCTCTTTACTTATAGCAAGCGTCATTCATATCACTGTGATTCTCCTTGATATCGCCATGGCTTTATGTCTTGTAAAGCTCCTGTCATTCCATTTCAACTGTGGCTTTTTGAATACCTTTAATCAGCTCGGCAAGCCGTTGGTCGATCAGGTGACTTACTACGGCAGAGAAGGCGTTCGCAAAATAACCGGCCGCGGCATCTGCGATCGCAAGTCCCTGGCAGTAGGTATGCTCACGCTGCTGTCGGTGCGGTGGATAGTGGTCTCGTTTTTTAATACTTTTCTTTCCACAAGTTAATCTGGAGGCAGGAAGATGCAAATAAATAAATCCGATTACCTGCACAGTCCGACGAAAACTGAAATGCGGCAGGTGAAAACTGAACCCAAAACCACCGGTTCGGGGAAGCCCTTTGATTGGTATGTAGAGGAGCAGATAAGGGCGGGCAAGTGGCATCCGGAATGGGTAAGGCCGGATGTTCTGGGACTAAAGAGGCCGATAGAGATACTTCGCGCGCCATCTCCGGGAAAACTTATCAGCCCCTGGAATCGCAGCGACAGTGAAGATGTTTACTGCCCCGCATACTGGGCGGATCTCAAAATAGGACGCGGCGCGTGCGGGCTGCGCTGCAGGTCGTGCTTTCTTATGGGAACACACAGGATCTGGTGCGATCCTTCCAGGCCGGTGATATATGACGGAGAAACGGAGTATGAAGCGGCGGTCAAAAATTGGCTTAAAGCCCCGGATAGAGAGAACCTAGGGCTTGGCATCGACTGCTGCGACTCGCTTCTCTATGAGGGCGTGACGGGGCATGCCAGGCGTTTGATTCCCCTGTTCGGCTCCGCTCGGTCCAACCCGCACGGATGCAAGCTCATCCTGCTTACGAAAAGCACGAATGTGCATTATCTAAAGGAACTGCCCACTGAGAACGTGCTACTTACTTTCAGCCTGAACCCACAGCCAATTGCAGACATGTGGGAGGGGAAATTCGATGATGGGGTTCGCGTAACCCCGTCTGTAGAGCAGCGTCTCCGGGCCTCTCTTTTCGGACAGGGACTGGGTTTTGAAGTCCGGTGGCGGATAGACCCTATTTTCCCCGTAAAAGGGTGGCCGAATATATACAGGAAGTTCTTTCAGGAAGCGGCGCGGGAAGGAAACCGGCCCACACGAATTACGCTTGGCACTTACCGAGAAATGCAGCCGTCGCTTCTGACGTTTGCGCGCAGATGGGGCCTCCCGCCCCTTGAGGCGGATCGGCCCGATATGCAGAAAGACGGTGATCATTATCACTTAGGCCGCAGCCGCAGGATCGAAATATATCGTTCTCTTGCATCTGCCGTTATTGATGAATGGGTAGAATTTAATCACTTGCCCGACGTTGCGCTTTGCAAGGAACCGAAGTCTGTTCGCAGGGAGGCGGGGCTGGATAACAAATATTGTAACTGTGGATAAATTAGGGAAGATGCCATGAGTGATATGCAAAATCAGCGAGGAGAAATGAGATACCGTAGCGAGGAAATGCGGGAGAAGGAGCTGGCCTACGACCCGCAGGAGGACTGGATTAACCAGCGGGAGCTGGCCCGTCTCCTGGGCGTTGCTCCGGAGAC
>PUNP01000057.1 GCA_003551785.1 Candidatus Brocadiaceae bacterium
ATCTTCCGCAACTCATCGGCCGGAGTGGCATCAATGAGCAACTGAACCCCCTTGGCCAAAAATGAATCCTCAATTTCTTCCAAATCGTCTTCTAAGGCAAGCAACCCTTCTCGTCTTGCGGTTTCTGCCAATTTCACCAAGGTATTTTTCGTTTCTCGATATTGGACCTGATTCTTTCGAAAAGCCTTCACGAACAACTCAGGAATGCGTCGAATGTGTTTTTGGTTGTGCGATAATGCCACAGCACCAAGGGTTCCCCCCATGACGATCATCAAAGAAGCGCCCTCTCTGTCTGCGGTCAAACGCATCCGTTTCGTTCTTTTCACAGAAGAGGATCAGCGCCTTCATGCCCGGGTTCTTAATGAGTTGACCGGTCAGAACGGGATTTGAGAACTGCGGGATTGCTGGTAATTATCTGCTCGGCCGAAGTTAAGAGCTCTGGATCCTGAGAATATAACTTCTCATGGTTTCTGAGTAAATCTGTTTTCTCACATCTTCTCAAGAAAATAGAAGACATCTTCTCAGTGTTTTCTTGTCCCGATGGATTTCTCAATCCACAAAGGGTCTCTCCGCATCGGCAGTACGGCAACAACGTAAGCGACTTTGACCTCAATTTCGTAATAAATGGCGTAAGGGAACCTCTTCGCCAGCATTCTGTAGAGCCCAAATTTCTTGTTATGGATGCCGACGTAAATTATCAATGATTCGATGTCAGCTAATATACTGTCCCAAAAATAATCACCAACGCCCGGCTCTCTCTGATCATAGAAATTTTTCCCATCCTCCAGGTCATTCGCCACCTCTGCCAACACCTTAACATCATTTATTTTCATGATGTTCGATTTGCTTTCAATTCTTCAAGGGAAATAATTTCCGCATTGCCGTTTTTTATCTTTTCTTTTCTTTTTTCAATTACGTCTCCGTGCCATTGCGGAGAATCTATTTCCGGGCCTTCTTCCTCAAGAATGGCATCCCAAAGGAGCTCCATGGCCTGGAGGCGCTCCACTGTACTCATGTCTTTTATTTCCGCCGCATCCATCCTTACACTCCTTATAATCAATTGTCTTAGCTTATCCAGCCTCGATTCTTATTATCACGCAAAAATCCTTCCAACGCAAGTTCTCAGAGTAAATTTGCCACCACATGGTATCCACCCTCAGGGGAGAGAAGGCATTTCGCCCCGTCCTCCCTTTTTGGCAATTCCTTTTTTCTTCCTTTGTTAAATAACAGAATCTTTTTTTTAGAATCCAAGACAAAGATTTTGAATACGGCCAACGACATACAGCGAAAAACGTCGCTTTTGGTGCACGGCGATTCTCGGCAATGCCGGGACGCTTGTTTCATTCAGGGTGGGAGCGGAAGACGCCAGGTATCTGGCCGAGGAGTTTTATCCGGCGTTCGGCCGGGAAGACCTCGTCAACCTTCCGGCTTACAGCATTTACCTGAAGCTGATGATCGACGGCAAAACGTCGGAGCCTTTCAGCGCGAGGACGTTGGGACCGGTGGGAAAGGTAATATAGAAAAACACGTTTTATTTCAAAGGATTGCAATTATATGCCTTCATCATAAGTCATTTTAATGTGCCAACCTATGTCTTTTCAATAAATGTTTTTAGTTCCTTATCTACAGTCTCAAAAAACAGTTTCACAGCCTTCAACGAGATATGTCTTTTTCTCCCATCTGAATTGGAAAGAATAGGACTGGCGGAAAAGCTGGTCATTGCACACGATGCAGTTTCCCCCTGGATTTCAGATGCTCAACAAACGGATTTTTCTCATCCAGATCCACCAGGTCAACGGGCAGTCTCAGGGCATCACAGGCACGCCCCATTGCACGGAAAAAAGCTCGCGGCGGCAGGCCGGAAACAGCAAGATCTATATCCGATTCTTCACGCAAATCCCCTTGCGAGGCAGATCCAAAAACATATACTTCACGCGCTCCCTCGCTTTTGAGAGCTGCTGCCGCCCGATTCTATCTGTCCTGCAATTCCGTTTCCATGGCTTCGACCTCCGTCGATTATATTGCACCGAAGTCTTTTTCCGTGCCACTTTCAGACATCAATGATTGAATATTCACCAAAAAGGGATAAACAGGTCATGTGGAGATTTGGCCGGGTGCAACCCGCCCCTGTTCAGTACGGTCGAAATCACTATCGAAACTCACTATTTCAAGACCGTGCTTTTCAGCGACCGCATATTGATATGCATCGTCAAAGTGAAGGGAAAATTTTTGTGAAGCTTCAACCACACTGCCCATATCTTCCACCAGTAATGTGACCATCGCTATCGCACCACAGAGAAGCGTATCTGCTGTAAACGTCTGGAAAAGTGCCTGTTGTTTTTGACGGAAAAGAAGTAAACCTATGGAATGGAATGAAAAATCAGTGATGAAAAGGTTGTGTTCTTCAGCCTTTGCTAAAACCCTTTTAGCTTCTAAAGACCTTTCCTGGTCCAGAATTATTTCCAGAAAAATATTGGTGCCCAATAAAAGATGCGTCAACTCTTCTCCCTCCAGCCGGCAATTTCATGCTGAAGCTCACCAGAGCTGTATTTGCTCTTTAATTCCTTCAAACCACCCGCCCAATCAAAGGTGGGCTTCCGACGTTCCCTCGATGCTCTTTTGCTCAACAAAAACTCGACGAAATCCTTCACTTCTGGCTCGAGTTCCGGCGGCACCTTTTCAACCAGTTCCTTAAGTGTCTGCATGATATGAGATCCTCCTAAAAACACTTTTTATCTTGCGTTTAGTTTAACTCGCTACCCTGCTGATAGCAATATGAAAATAGTGGTAGTAATTTCCCCATCGCTTATCACCATCGGTTTTATTATGGTCGGTACTAAGAATATTCACGGTTAACTGCTCACCAGACGCAATTCATAGATCGCCCCGTAGGTCTTAG
>PUNP01000718.1 GCA_003551785.1 Candidatus Brocadiaceae bacterium
AACTGCCCCGCCGTTACATTGGGATTTCCGTTCAGATAGGAAAACTCCACGTAGTTGTATGTTTCATTGGCGAAGTGGGTTTCCGTTATGCTGCGATCCCTTTTGACCATGACGATTAGCTCATCAATGCCTTCTTCATTTGTGCTCTTAAGAACCATAATGCCTGCATCGGGTGTTATAGCGGCGGGGGAGGTTATGCCTCCGGGGATCTCGCCGCTGGTAACTTCTAAACGCACCATTCCGCGGGAGTCGATGGAATAAGTGCCTTCGATACCCATATCTTCGACTTCCCATTCCCCTGCCCCGTCAAAGAAAACCGTCCGGAGTGGATATGCATGATGCTTTCATGGGGGCTCTCACGGGGATGAAACACTACAAAGTCATAGGCTCCATCAACATCCTCAATCGTTACCGCTGCACGGCTTACGTCTGTGATGATACCAAGTGACACTACCATGAGTAAAGCGGTGCACCAGCAGAAAAAAATCCTGATCATTGCGAATTCTCCTTTTGTTTGACGATGAAGTTTTTTTAAAAAAATTCTTTCGGGCTTACAGTTTGAGAGATTGCTGTCTATATGTGATCCGTTCAGCATCGAGGCTGTATTAAGACGCGCAGTATAAGATGCATAGAAAAGGAAGGAAAAAACAGTTTTGCCGGTTTAGAGGCGTAAATTCTGGAAAAACATAGTAATCATTTATGGTTTATAGGCATTCAATATCGCAGATATTATATCACGCAAACCTTAAAAAAAGTCAAGCCTGATGCACTCGTAAAATATATCTTCCTTCCCAAGAAGCAGGCAAATTTCGGGAGGCTATTGGGCAGAAATAGTTTTTTTCATGGCAACATAAGTCCATGCTTGTCTTCACACACATTATTCCCGGGCATCCTGAATTTTGCACATTGATTCTGGAATTCTCTCTGACCCGAGATTCACAATACTGGAAGCACATAGCCGCAGTGCTCGATTTTGATATATGCCGGAGGCACCACAAGCACTATCGGTCGGATCTTGCATTTCTACCATTGCCGTGTAAATATATGTTGGAAGGTATAAATTGGACGGACCCAAAAAACACGGGAGAGAATATGACTCAATATCACCAACTGGCTGAGGAACTGATTGCCGAGGCAGAAAAATACAACGGCTTTCGAGCGGGGATTGCCGATATCGATAAAGTGCTGGGAGGCCCATCATACAAGGCTGTAGCCAAAGCCGAAGGAAGTTGGGAGACCAATCATACAGAAAAAAAGACCCCTTGGCTGCAAGACGCAAACTCTCTTTTGGTGCTGGCAATGCACCATCCGGAAGATGAACCGCGACTGGACTGGTTTGACCGCGGCAATACCTCGGGAAACAGACAAATGACAAAAATATCTGAAGAGTTAGGCGCGTGGTTGTTCAGGACTCATGGAATTCGTGCACAACCGCTACCCTACCACGTGGAAAAGGGAGGGGTGTACCTGAAAGATGCCGCCGTATACGCGGGACTGGGTGTCGTGGGAAAGAACAACCTGCTGCTGGACCGAGATTGGGGACCCAGAGTCCGGCTTCGTGCAGTATTGATCGAGGGCAACCTTCCATCCGACCAACCCCTTGAAGACTTTAATCCCTGCCAGGACTGCCCCATGCCATGCCGGGAAGCCTGCCCTGAAAATGCGTTTGCCCTTGGGGAATATGACCGTCCGAGCTGTATTCAACGCCTCAATTCCGATCGTGCACATCCAATTGATAGTGGCCAAACCGATTCTGAAGGGTCTCCGATCCTTGTAACCGACTGGTGCCGGAGGTGCGAATTCGCTTGTCCAGTAGGGGTCTAAAATGGAAGCACTCGGGAAACTGCACATTGAATCTGGCAGTGTGCTCCATCCCAAAATTCACATTACTGTGGCGGTATAGCCGCATGGTGCGCTAATACATGGGTTGCGAGAGGGGGAAAGAAAAAAGAAACGTTAAAAAATCTTGGCATTTTTCATTTTATCAAGAAGATCTGGCAAGTCTTTTTTAACGGTTTTCCAAACAACCTGTATATCAACGTCATCATAATCATGGATTAGAAAATTTCGCATTCCGATCATTTCTTTCCATGGGAGATCGGGATACGCATTACGGGTTTCCTCGGAAACACGCCGTGCCGCTTCCCCAATAATTTCAAGCCGCCTGATGACAGAATCCTGGGTTTTGGTATCGGACGAAAATTCTTGTTTTGTTGTTTGCTCAACATATGAAACAGCAAGCCGCGCCGCTTCGGCAATATCGAAAAGCCAAGCCTGATCACGCTTCATAAATGACCTCCGCGGTACTTAATATCTCGCTTTTTCGAATATGATTTCGGCTCGACTCAATACCGTTCCGGCTGACCAAATCGACTTTACGACCCAATATACCCCTCAATTCCCAACAATAATGCTTGGTTTTCACCTATTTTATACAATAAACAATCTGAAACGTGAAGATAAAAACGCGAAAACCCGTTGTTGTTTCGAGAGAAACCATCACAACCCGGACTCAATCATTGGCATACCGATACAGCCATGTTTTATTGGGGGGGTGCAAAAATCCACAATGCTTGCCTTCACGGGCAGTATTCCCGAGCATCCTGAAATTTGCACTTTGGATTTGATATTCCGCGGTAGCACTCTATAGTCGCGATCCTGCCGTTCAATAACCGTATTTTGCACTGGCCTTCATTACTCTGTCAAAATTTAACGTGGTCCAGCGATCATAAAACCATTCCAACAAACGCAACAAAGGAGGTTGACATATCGCATCTTATATAATATATGCGCAGTTACTTAATTAAAAAAGGGAAGCTATGGATTTTGCAGGGAAGGCAGCAAGGATATTCAAGGTGCTCTCGGTGGAAAACCGGGTACGCATGATCGAAATACTCA
>PUNP01000779.1 GCA_003551785.1 Candidatus Brocadiaceae bacterium
AAAAAATGGGTAATACTCATTAAATGTGAGAAGGGAGAAGTATATTTTGTCAGATTTCATGACTTCTTTACTTACAATTATTGCAGGGCCTTTTAATTACACTAATAATAGCACGCATCCAATAGAAGACGTTTGACAGGAGAAGAGCTTTCGATAGTTTCTTAGTGAGTTCTTTCACAGACTTCGCACTCCGGAAAATACTACACTAATTCAGGGCCTTTTGTAGCGTCCACTGCGAGCTGGCTTTTAACAATAGTATCAGACGTGATCTGTCAGATTCATGCAGTTCAGAACGTTTAATAGGCAGAAATGGTTCTGACTCTAAATCGGGGTGAAAAAATGGATTTCTTGATTGATAACGTCTTCAAAAATTTGTATATTACGGTGCCTTCCGTTATCCTCTGGGGGTCGCTCTACATCTATTTCACGGTCAGTGTCTATCTGGAGTATGTGACAAGAGTTGAGCGTATGGAGTCTTACAGGCAGGCAATTAATCATCAAATAGCGGATATGATGTTCTGGGTAAATAATAAAGACAATATCAGTGACTGGTTCCTGGACAACGCACGTATTGTTTATTACATAATCCATTCCCTCGGCTGGCCCATCAGTTGGTTTTATCATAAGTTCATCGCCCGTGACATCGCCGAGGGGGTGGAGAGAAGGCGGGAAGATCTTAGTAGGTTGAATAATTCAGAAACTGCTTTTGATAACGAGGGAGAAAAGAAGGGCGAAGATAATATCAGAACAAGCAATTTATCGGAAGATGGGGTAGGGGAAGAGACTTGTGAGGATAGTGACGCCAATCAGCGGCGATCAGCTTGAGGGGTTGACCTGCGAACCCAGGGTGATATCCTCTTAGAACGAGAAGTTATCTGTTTGAGATTACTTGCATACTAAATGCCTTTGCCGCACTCTTTTTTACACTGCTGCTGACAAGGAGGCGCCATGCCAGGAGTCCTATTCGACAAGCATACTATCCATTTGTTCGAGCGTAAAGTGGTTCCATTGCTCGAGGCCAAGGGGGTCGGTTCCAATCTTGATCCCGAGGAATGCGTCCAAGATATGACCGAGCAAGATGCTGAAATATGGGCCGTGGCTGTGGAAGTGCCGATCACCGGAGAAGTTTACGAACTGAACCTGAACGAAAGACCGTGGCGGCTCTTCGAGACCGGTGTTGATCTGCATTCCGATGAACTGGACCTGAACGCCTAT
The DNA here is from genome assembly GCA_003551785.1 of Candidatus Brocadiaceae bacterium. Next base: position 1,216 of record PUNP01000779.1, read on the forward strand.
ATCAGTGAAGATGACGAAAAGCCTACTATTTCCGTTCAGGTCGGCCATGTCAGCGGGCGTCGATCTTTCTGTACGCCCGTCAATGGGGAGCCAGGGAAGCCGCGTTCAACATATAGGCCATTGCTCGTGATGTCGATGGAAGATATCGTTGTTCTGGCCGATGTGGTCGATGGACTCGACTGTTTCATCGTCGTTGATATCTGGCCGGCCGAACGGATGCCGCTCCAGTTCCTGCACTGCCGCCCCGCGCGACCGGGCCTCGCCTCGGAAGGCGGCATTGATTGCGGTCTCCTCAAACATGGCGAGCTGGATTTTGCCACAACTTGCCATAACTGCAATGGAAAAAAGAAGGTGGTTTGCGACAATTGTTCCGGAAAGGGCCAAATAGAATGTAAGCCTTGCGAGGGAAGTGGAATTTACGAACCGAGCCGCACTTGCCCAAAATGCGATGGAAGCGGAAGCTTTCGGCTTACCTGTAATAAGTGTAATGGTTCCGGCAACATAAACTGCAAAAAATGTAAGGGAAGTGGTGATTTTATCGGGAAATATCGGGATAGACTGAAATGCAAGCCCTGTAGTGGAACCGGCAAATGGGAATGCAGAAGGTGTAATGGGAGGGGGAAAGTACAATTAAAATGCAAGCCTTGTGATGGGAAGGGCTCTTGGCCAGAAAAAAGTTGTAATAATTGTTCTGGAACCGGACGTCTTGATTGTTATCCTTGTAACGGCACCGGTTCTATAGATTGCTGGGTTTGCAAAAAGAACGGAGCACTGAAAGTCGTACGGGATTACCGGACCGAGCGGTTCAGTATTAAAAAACCTGTCAATGATGAAGAATGGAAAGAATTCCCCGTGCCCTTAAATGACGTCTTCATCTATGATTGGGAGCGTCAAAGCCGATGGAGCGATATCTCCGGAGCCCGGGATTTACTTGAATCCATCTATGCTGCAGCGAAAAATATGCAGGAGAAAGCCGTTCAAGTCGAGAAATTCGTCCGCGACATGCAGAATATTGAAATCTGCCTCGACCGCAGCATCGAGGCGCAGGAGGTGGTCGATCTTCGTCCGCTCCAACTTTCCGATCCGTCCCCATCACTCCGGAGGAAACGGCAAGGTGTGATTTATGAATACCGGATAGCTGCGAAACGTAACTTGTCGTGGCTGAAGGACAGAGTTTTGCCTTACCCGCAGGATACGCCCCTCAATCTCTCTATACGCCATGCTTCAGGTCAAGCGGAAGACTGGCGGCCTAAAACGACGGTATCAGGCGCAGGTGATGATTCACCCTTATTCTTCGGAATAGACTTTGATAAACGCCGGTATCTTGTCCGGTTTCCCGATCGTACCGACAAAGCGGATATACCCGCAGACATTACGGTGAAACCGGATCGGCCTCCGCCTTCGGAAAAGACTCAAATCAGGCACCTGCGGCGCTGGTGCTCGTGGCCGAACCGGCACAGCGGTATCCTGCGCACCATGGTCCTGGGGGATTCATCTCCCGATCAAAGGCCGGAAATGCTGTTCAATAGAAAAATCAAAAATTTCGAAAGCCAGGTCCGTGCTGTGAGTCTCGGCATAAGTGACCGGCCGCTATCACTGATAAAGGGCCCGCCCGGCACCGGCAAGACAACAATTATCACGGAAATAGTACGGCAGGCCGTTGCACGCGGCGAAAAAATCCTC
>PUNP01000958.1 GCA_003551785.1 Candidatus Brocadiaceae bacterium
CTTATTATGAGGGATTGGTCCTTTTCGGCGCTAACGACGGATACGTCTATGCCTTACGTTCCGACTGCGGAACGCTTATCTGGCGCCGCCGCCTGGCGCCTTCAAAAAGACGTATTATGGTTTATTCTCAGCTTGAATCGGCCTGGCCGGTCATGGGCGGTGTGTTTGTGAAAGAGGGTGTTGCGATGGCTGCAGCGGGACGCACGGCTCACAGTGACGGCTGAGTGATGGTGCTGGGTTTTGATCCCTTTACGGGAAAAAAGCTCTGGAAAAACCGTATAAAGGACGCTTCTCACGGCAAACCCGATCTCCTGGTCAGTGGGGGAGACAGCGTATATCTTATGGACCAGCGCATTGATGCCCAAAGCGGTGAAGTCTCAAGCGTTGATTTTGATGTCGAGAGGTTCCGGGGACGGGGACATATCCGCATGCCGGAAGGCGCCTGTTATCTGCGCAGCGGTAAAATGGGGTTCTTGAATGCGGCATGGACAAATATGGAACTTGCGCTTCGAAAGCATCAGACCAACTGGAGTCGAGGCGACAGTGTTGGTGAAATTATGGTTTTTAATGAAGATGTTACTTTCTCCTTTCAGATTGACGGAGTGCAATGGGCGTGGCCCCATACCCGCGGGGGAGGTGTTGTTGAGGCAAGGCAAAACGGAACCGAAGATGCCATATGGTTCTTTCAGATAAACGCGCCAAAACAGGTTGAAGCCATGCTTTTAACTGAAAACATGCTTTTTATTGCGGGACCGAAGGATCGAACAAAACCAAAGGGAAAGGGCTTTTTCCGGGCAATTGATGCCGCTGATGGTTCGGTTAAGACGAAATTTGATCTCAGGAAGGCTCCGGTCTACGACGGGATGTGTGCCGCTTACGGCAGGATTTTCATAACACTCAAAGACGGCGCTGTTCTGTGTTTTGATGCGGAGTGACCAAAATTTTGCCGGCTTATGCGTAAACAAGGGAAGTCAATAATTGACATTGGAAAATCAATAATAGCTATTGAAAAAGCTTTTTGGGGCCATTCATTTGACGAGGGGCTACGTTTGGTTAATTAATACTTGTTTGGAAGATCACAATAGAATATCATAGTAACAGCGGCAAACGTGGTACGCTCAATATTTATGCCCACGGAGATGTCCAATCCAACGGTTGTATTGGAGAATTATTGTGCGAGAGGCTCAATAGATATTAGAATGTGAAAAATTACGGAGGATACATATGTTGTCTGAAGAAGGAGTTCAGTTCGAGCTTGACGGACCGAAGGTTGAGACGCGATGGCCGGTTTCTTTTGGGGTGCCTTTCGCTGAAGATGAACTCTACGAGACCGATACTTTGGTTATGCAGGATGCCGGAGGGAAGTATGTACCATTTCAAACTGATACGAAGGTGAGGTGGCCTGACGGGAGCATCAGGTGGCTGCTTCTCGATTTTATTGCGGATATGGGGGCGCGGGAACGGACATTCCGGCTGCTTAAGGGCAAATCACGAAGAAATGGTGTCCCCGGAATTTCGGTGGAAGAAGAACTCGACGGTATCGTCGTTGCATCGGGCGGCTGCTCCGCTGTTATACCCTATACAGGTTTGGGAACCCTGGAGAATGTTGAAGTCGGAAAGTCCGGTAAAATTTTGAACTCCACCTACTCGACCATTGTTGAAACTAACGGCGCCGTTCATCATCATGGTGCGCCGTATAAAGTCATGATGGAGACGCTGGGAGAGCAGCGTGTTACTGTTCTGGGCGAAGGTTATTTCGAGTCCCGGGGCGAGAGCGTTTTCAAGTATGAAGTCCGAACCCATTTTTTTTCAGATATCCCACTGGTAAAGCTCGATTTTGTAGTGATTAATGAATGCAGTGAGCCAGATGACCGCTTTCTTTCCCATATAGATTTCGGACTGCAACTGCCTGCAAACCCTGCTGTATCTTTCGACGCCCACCCGGGCGGCAGGGTGAAACAGTTGTCTTCGAAGCAGTATAGTATTGATGGAATGATTCAGGACGGTCGCTATCCTGGTTGCGTCGCCGTGGATGGAGTTCTGACCGGTATGATGAAGGATTTCTGGCAGAGGTATCCGTCATCGATCGGTGGTGACGGGCGAAATCTGATATTCGGTTTGCTTGCGTCGGATGAGGAGGACGGCGGGATGCTCTTCGCTCAGGGTGAGGCCCAGAGCCGTGAAATGTGGCTCTGGTTCGGCGATAATGCACCTTCAGAGCGTGATATGGCGGCGTTGGTACAGCACAGGCCTCTTCTGCTCACTTCACCCGAAAGGATGTGTTCTACCAGGGCTTTTGGCGATCTGGCCCCTGTTGATAAGGAGAAGAACCCGGCGTTTGAGAAGGGCGTGGAGGAGGGATTTGAAGAGGCGCTTCGCACGCGTGAGGAGCGTGACGAGTATGGTTTTCGGGATTACGGCGACAGCCGCTATGACGCCATGCCGCGTGGGTGGCTGAACAATGAATATGACTGGGGGCATGCCTACCTGCTCCAGTTTGCACGCTCCGGTGACCGACGTTACTGGGATTTTGCCGAAGGCCGCGTAAGGCATATGATGGATACAGATATCATACACTATAAAACGCCGCCCGAGGGCAGGCTTGTGGGCGCTCCGCATGGCCACAGTACAGATCATACCGTCGGCGGGGTGGATATCGGACATTCATGGCTGGAGGGGCTATTCGACCTGTGGGTTTTATCCGGCGATGTAAGAGCGGAGCGGCATGGCAGGGCGATGGCCGATTTTTATGTCGGGTGCGTTGGCAATGTGGCGGGGCAGCGATACAAAAGCCGTCCGGGCGCACGACGTCCCGGCTGGGGACTTATAGGTCTGATGTATGCTTATGAGTTTACACAGGATGAAAGATATCTGGAGGCAGGGCGACAGATCGTGA
>PUNP01000611.1 GCA_003551785.1 Candidatus Brocadiaceae bacterium
CCAGGTAGATACCAAATCAGTAACACTTTAAACAAAAGGTGCTTCACCTTTTAAAGATGTTTATTTTATGAAAAGTAGAGACGAAAAATATCAGATTATTGAATCGCTTACCGAAAAACTCAAGGCCAGCGATGTCATTTATCTGACAGATACTTCCGACCTGAACGTGGAAACCATCAACAACCTTAGAAGGCTTTGTTTCAGGAGAAACGTAAAAATGGAAGTAGTGAAAAACACCTTGCTGAAGAAAGCCATGGAGAAGAGTGAGAAAGACCTGGAACCTCTTTATGAGACCCTGGCCGGACCCACCTCCGTGATGCTTTCTGATACAGGCAACGTTCCCGCAAAGCTGATCAAGGAATTCCAGAAAGCCCGCAAGCTCGAAAAGCCAATCGTAAAAGGCGCTTATGTGGAAGAGTCATTCTACATTGGTGCGGACCAGCTGGACGTGCTTGCCAAGATCAAGTCTAAGGAAGAACTGATCGGCGATGTGATCGGATTGTTGCAATCACCGGCCACAAACGTGCTGTCTGCCCTGCAGTCGGGTGGCAACACCTTGTCTGGCCTGGTTAAAACGCTTTCCGAAAAAGAAGAAAGCTAAACCCAATCGTTCATCATCAATTTTTGAAAAGTAGAACCCAATTAAAACAATAAGAAAATGGCAGATTTGAAAGATTTTGCAGAAAAGTTGGTTAACCTGACCGTGAAAGAGGTCAATGAGTTGGCAGAGATTTTAAAAGAAGAATATGGCATCGAGCCTGCAGCTGCTGCTCCTGTTGCTGTTGCAGCAGGTGGTGGTGAAGGCGGTGGCGAAGCTGCTGAGGAACAGACCGAATTTGATGTGATCCTCAAGGCTCCCGGCTCCTCCAAGCTGGCAGTGGTGAAACTGGTGAAAGAACTGACAAGCCTCGGACTGAAAGAGTCTAAGGAGTTGGTAGACGGCGCACCCAAAGCCATCAAGGAAGGCGTTACAAAGGACGAAGCGGAATCGCTGAAAAAACAGCTCGATGAAGCCGGAGCAGAGGTGGAGATAAAGTAAGCTTGTATTTACTGCCCCATAAAGATTAGACTTCTGCCGAATGCCTCATTCGCTGTAGAAGTCTGATCTTTATTACACAATATCCTGTTCTTCTTTTTTTAGCTTTTAGTAACTTCAAACCTTCATACCTTGGTAGCAAAACAAAAACACGCAGAAAGGGTCAACTTCGGAACAGTTACTGCCCATTTTGATTATCCCGATTTTCTCGAGATCCAGATAAAGTCCTTCCAGGACTTTTTCCAGTTAGAGACCACTCCCGAAAACCGGAAAAACGAAGGGCTGTTCAAAGTGTTCAGTGAGAACTTTCCGATTTCCGACGCAAGAAACAATTTTGTCCTGGAATTCCTTGACTATTTTATTGACCCGCCCAAATACTCCATCCAGGAATGTATTGAAAGAGGACTCACATACAGTGTGCCTTTAAAAGCTAAACTGAAGCTTTATTGTACGGATCCCGAACATGAGGATTTTGAAACCATCATCCAGGATGTATATCTGGGAACAATTCCCTATATGACACCCCGGGGCACTTTTCTTATCAATGGTGCTGAACGGGTGGTGGTATCCCAGCTGCACCGGTCGCCTGGCGTTTTCTTTGGCACCAGTGTCCATGCCAATGGAACCCAACTATACAGTGCCAGGATCATCCCGTTCAAAGGATCCTGGATAGAGTTCGCGACCGATATAAACAGCGTGATGTACGCCTATATCGACCGCAAAAAGAAGTTGCCTGTCACCACATTGTTGCGGGCAATAGGCTTTGAAACAGATAAGGAAATCCTTGAAATCTTTGACCTCGCAGACGAGGTGAAGGTGACCAAAACCGGACTGAAAAAGTATGTCGGCAGAAAGCTTGCTGCGCGTGTTCTCAGATCATGGGTGGAAGATTTTGTTGATGAAGATACCGGAGAAGTTGTTTCTATCGAACGTACCGAAGTGATCATTGACCGTGAAACGGTACTTGAAAACGAACACATTGAGCAGATCCTGGATGCCGGAGTTAAAACCGTTATCCTGCATAAGGAAGGACTCAATGTCAATGACTATATCCTGGTATATAACACATTGCAAAAAGACACCACAAACTCTGAGAAGGAAGCGGTTGAATTTATCTACCGCTTGTTGCGTAACGCCGATCCACCGGATGATGAGACGGCGCGTAGCATGATCGAGAAACTTTTCTTCTCTGATAAGCGATATGATCTGGGTGATGTAGGTCGCTACCGCATCAACAGAAAGCTTAATCTTGACACCCCCATGGATGTCAAGGTGCTTACCAAGGAAGACATCATCTGTATTGTGAAGTACCTGATTGAGCTGGTCAATGCCAAGGCGGATGTCGATGATATAGACCACCTTAGCAACCGCCGTGTACGTACCGTTGGCGAGCAGCTCTATGCGCAGTTTGGTGTCGGTCTTGCCCGTATGGCCCGGACCATTCGTGAACGTATGAATGTGCGCGACAATGAGGTATTTGCACCCACAGATCTGATCAATGCGAAAACACTTTCCTCGGTGATCAATTCCTTCTTTGGCACCAACCAGCTTTCGCAGTTCATGGATCAAACCAACCCGCTTGCGGAGATCACCCACAAGCGGAGGATGTCGGCGCTTGGACCAGGCGGACTGTCGAGGGAGCGTGCCGGTTTTGAGGTACGCGACGTGCACTTTACGCACTATGGAAGGCTCTGTACCATTGAAACACCGGAAGGTCCGAACATCGGACTGATTTCTTCGCTCTGTGTATTTGCCAAGGTGAACGAACTTGGGTTTATTGAAACCCCGTATTTTAAAGTGGAAAACGGGAAGGTGAAACACGGCGATGGTCCGGTTTACCTCTCCGCAGAAGAAGAGGA
>PUNP01000011.1 GCA_003551785.1 Candidatus Brocadiaceae bacterium
AATCCAAATCCCACTGGTCATCATACGAATCAAGAAATACCTGGAATTTGTCGAACAGATGATCAAGTTTCCTTTGAAGCTTGGGGTCTTCGCAATGATTCGCCTCCGCAGCGACATAGCCCTGTATTTCCTCGATATCGTCGAGCGTCAGTTCCAGTTTAATCCCTTTTCCGTCCGGCTCGATCTGTTTGGCAAAGTTGGGATCTTAGAATGTCTCTTCCCGAATCAGGTCACGTTCCCGCAGCGAGAGACGAACGGGCAGTTTTGTTTTGTATGGTATTTTCTTTCGTGTCATCATCTTTTCTTCACGTATTGGTTCGGGTCTGGCGCTCTGCAATCTTTATCAGCGAACGCAGGGCATCGTTGACGGAATTTTCATCGGTAAAAACCCGGGCGACGTCCGGATCGATTTTCACCAGATTGGTGCCTGATTGAAATCGTTCGGCATATTTGCCGCGAACCCCCCCGGACATGCGGGAAAAATCATATTCTTCACGAAGCTCACCTGTTTTGTGTTTACCCATTTTCATATTGCCTCTTTTCACGAGGAGTTGCTTGTCTCGCACTGATTATACGTATTCGATCTTCTCGATCCGTATGAGAGATAACGAGCGTTTTTCTTGTTTTTGAACAACCTATAGTAATAAATCGATCTTCAGAATTAGAATGATCAGGGTCGGAAAACGTCCATGCAAGAACGTCGCCGAACACGGTAGCCGCATCATGAAAAGAAATTCCGTGCTTGCGAATATTCGATTTTTCCTTCCGATCATCCCATTCAAATTCGATGCTCATACGGTACAGTATATTATCAAGTTAGTCGATAAGCAAATGTAGCGGAGTTTTTTTTGCCAGCTGTCATTCTTCATTATTATAACCGAATCGGCGATGATCGACAAAGTCCAATTCACCCGCACATCCGGTGCTATCGCTCAAAAATTTCGATACCGCCGGTCTTTGATTGCCGATCAAATTCAGTTTACCTGAACATTTCACGCGTTTTCAGTGGCGCATATACGGCCAATATAAATGCGTAAAATGTTCGGGTTATTAGCCATTAAGAAATGGTAGTTTGCTATTAAAACCATACTTTATGATAATTAAAAGGCTTACAGTTGACATTTTCTCGACAGCCAACTAAAATACTGCACAGTGTTGCGTAAAAAAAGGAAAAAAACAATGGCAGCAAATTAATTTTTAATAAAGGAGATTTAAAATGGCCGTACCAAAGCAAAAAACCAGTAAATCCAAGAAACGCAAGCGCAGAACTCATCAGGGCCTGAACATGCCAACCATACCTAAGAGCCAAAAGGTAAGAGCACCTTCTGCAAAATCCAAACGTTTTTTTTGTGAAGTTTGCGAGCAAGTTAAACCCTCGCATTCCATATGTCCCAATTGCGGCTCCTACAAAGGCAAGCAAGCCGTTGATGTATAAATAGTTTTTCTGGCAGGCAAGGTATGACTGAGCCCAAAGTCCATAATCATTCCATAAATCCTGGCAATTCGGTACGGGTGGCTGTTGATGCTTTCGGGGGCGATCTCGCTCCCGAAGAGCCAGTTAAAGGCGCTTTAGCAGCTGCGGAGACCTATCCGGATACTCAAATTATACTGGTAGGGCGATCTGAGATTATTCAGGCTGAACTCGACAAATCCCCTCATACACCATCAAACATCGAAATAATAGAAGCGCCTGAAGTGGTCGGGATGCACGAAAGCCCGGTTAAGGCATTAAGAAATAAAAAATCATCTTCGATTTCCATAGGGGTCGGACTGGTCAAAGATTCCGAAGCTGACGCTTTTGTCAGTGCGGGTAATACCGGTGCTATGGTAGCGGCAAGCACTTTATATCTGGGACTAATCCCGGGGGTGCTGCGACCGGGAATTGCTGTGCCGGTTACGGCCATCGACCATCCTGCGCTGATCATTGATGTAGGGGCGAATATTAATTGTAAACCCGTGCATTTGCTGCAATATGGGATGATGGCTTCGATTTTTGCCAGTGAAGTAATGGAAATGGACAAACCGCGGGTCGGACTCCTCAATGTCGGAGAAGAAGCCAGAAAAGGGACTAAATTGCAAAAAGATGCCTTCAACTTGCTTGAAAAAGCCCCTGTGAATTTTGCAGGGAATGTAGAGGCAAATGACATCTTTTTCGACGGATGTGATATCCTGATCTGTGAGGGTTTTACCGGAAATGTCATGCTGAAAACTTGTGAAAGCCTGATGCAAAAACTTATGGAATTTCTGGAAGGAGAAATTAAAATAAGCTTACGACGTAAAATAGGATTTTCACTCTGTAAAGATGTTTTTAAAGCAACAAAACAGGCTGCCGATTATGCTGAATACGGCGGTGCCGTCCTTTTGGGCGTCGACGGCGTCATTATCATCAGCCATGGACGCTCAGACGCAAAAGCTGTTAAAAATGCTGTAAGAGAAGCACGCAGTGCCCTTAAACATAATGTCAATCGAGACATTGTCAATATTTTAGGCCAGGTGGAAGATCCGGAACCGGAATAATAAAACTTTTGCTGCTAATTATATCGAATGAAAAGTACATGTAATATACCCGTAAGAATTGCAGGCACCGGCGCTTATGTGCCGGAAGAAGTGATGGATAACGCCAGGCTCGAAGAAATGGTGGAGACCAGCGACGAGTGGATAGTGCAGCGCACAGGAATAAAAGAACGCCGGATAGCCGCCCCCCGGCAAGCTACAAGCGACCTGGCGGCCGAGGCCGCCCGATCCGCCCTTGAGCGCGCCGGTGTTGAACCGGAAAATATCGATGCCATTATTGTTTGCACGTGCAGCCCCGACCATATTTTCCCCTCAACCGCCTGTTTAACACAAGCCCTTATCGGCGCTGAAAACGCCTTCTGTTACGACTTACAGGCCGC
>PUNP01000380.1 GCA_003551785.1 Candidatus Brocadiaceae bacterium
CGGAGCACCGGGACGCAGGTACAGCACGAGATATTCGCTCAGCGGATAGTCCTCCTGGATGACCGGCTTGGTGCTCGGAGCGACGAACGGCCCGTCCTCGGTATCTCCGATCTTGAGCCCTCTGACGCCCGGAATCTCCCGGCCCTGCCACAGCAGCGTGCCTATCGCATCCGGGTTATCGGCCACGTTATCCGCCACCGCCCGCGGGCTGCGCTGAACCTCCATATCGTCACGGAAGGCATAGAACCGGCCGGTGTATTTTTCGCCCACTACCATGACAGCTCGGCGCACGACGTGGCTGCTGATCGACTGCCATTTTGATTCGGCATAAAAATATCCGTTGTCCGCACCCTCTTCTCGTTTGGTTTCAGCGAGCGAACTCAGGGTCCGGCGCACCTCGCCTTTGGCCATCTGCCTCACACGGCTGCGCGGATGGACGACAAGCGCGGCCCTGGCCTGACCCACTATGGATTTCTTGAATGGAGCACCCTCGCTGGCTTCTTCGGTGTCCGGAATGATATCGACCGGCTCGTAGTGGACCAGGATATCGGCTTCTCCGCTGGCGAACCTTTCGGTGCAATCGCGGTCTGCCCATCTTTCCATGGTAAAGCTTTCCATCGGCACGTCGTATGCTTCACAGAATTCCCGCAACATTTTCCGCACGATTGGAAACCCCCACTGATGTTCGCCGGCAATATGCACGGGGCGTCGAGCGGTGTGCTCGCCGGCAATGCACGTTATCGCCGTGGTGAACAGCAGCAACAATACGGTCACCGCCTTCACTTTTGTGCTGTAATAGCAATTCATCTTTTACTATCCTCACCGGGTGGTAGTGAGTTGTTTCGGGATCATTCATCACCCGATATGGTAATCGCAGCTAGTGGGCCCGATAGTCACATCACCTATTGACTTCTAGGTCTATATTGGATATCCGGTTTTTCCCCTTTCATTTCGTCGGGTGCTGGTTCCCTTGGGACGGGAATAAAAGGCTTCTTTCTCCATAATTCTTTGAGTCTTTCATCTTTGATCTGGATGTCAGTCTCTATAAATCGTGCCTGCCACCATTCTAACATCACGCGTTGCTTTTTTCTATTTTTAATCTCTTCTCTTAGTTTTTCCCTCACTTCTGAATACGCTGGTTTCTCTGTTATTCCAGAATAGCGTTCTGCATAAAGATGGTAAATTTCATCTTTACTAACGCGCAGGTTCGCAGAAATTTGTTCTATCAGCTTTTCATACAACATCTCACGTTTAACAGACTGGATGGTGGTTTCTCGTATATCATCCAAACCTTCCGGAGACATACTTTTTAATCGTTCAAGGTCATTTTCAGTAGGATTTGATTCTATAAACACTTGCCATTGCTTCCGTGTAAATTCCCAATTGCCCTTCCAACCTTCAAAATATTCCCGGTAGATTTCATCACTCCGCGACTTGTCTTTCTGCCATTCCTTTAACGCTTCAATCTTGATTCTATACCATTCTGCAATTTGTAATGCTTTTTTTTCATCAATCCCCGCCTGTTCAAATCTGGAATCCACTGCATTCTCTACTTCATCTTCCGTCACGCTAATGTCAAGTTCTTGAATGATATTTTCCCTGATTTTCTCTTTTATTTTGGCTTTGAGCATGCTGAGCTCTTTTCGAGCGATGAACTTTCTAATCTCATCTTCACCAGGGTCTCGCTCCATAAAAGATATCTTAATCATTGCAGGGCTCACTTCGATTTCTTGTTGATATATGGGAGTGCCATCAACAGTAGCAACAACTGTCCCGCCTTGTTCGGGATTGTAGAGGCCTTGCGCAGTCTCATTTTCATTATCCGGTTCAGACGTTTGTGCTTCTATCCCACCACCAAATCCGATACAAACCAGCAAACTAATCAGCACCGATATGATGCAACGCAAATTATCAACTCTTGTCATATTCATATGCAATCTCCTTTTATTTTAATCCAGCGTAACTTCAAGCTTATAGTTTGATATTGGTACGCCCATTCGACCATCAAATGTCATAGCAGATAAAGTAGATACACCCTTCAACTCTTCTTTTACAGGCCATAGAGTAATGCCACTTCGCTTATATAGAGTATAAGGCTCTATAGGCGTAACATCAACAGTGTCGTCCATAGATAGTTCTCCGAAAACCCCTTGCGAATTCACATATTTATGCTTCTCAGCCCATGTTACCATCCCCCATGAATGCAATGATACGTATAACTGAACACCCGTGCTACCGACACGAAGAGTCCGACCAGATTGAGGGACCGAATAATCAAGGGTTCGCCAAGCTTCGTAGTTGACCTTGTGATTATAGGTTTTAATTCCATAATAATTGAAGTAGACTGATGTAATTTGCTGGCCCCCCTCTTTCGCATGCCTGACCCGTTCCACAGAAAACGACGCAGAATGCCAATCGCCACCTTCTATCTTCATTTTTACTTCGAATGTGAAATCATCAGGAGCCCCGATAAAGTTTGATTGATTTACGTAAGCTGAGAAATTTCCTCCTGTTACATTGCAACTCCCCCCACCTATACTTTCTCCAGGCTGATTTCCACGAGTTACTATATAGTCATAATTTGTAAAAGTTACCGTTGGAGTAGCTTTACAGTTTACTTGTAATGTCCCATGCTCGTTAATCCCTTCCACCGAAAGAATCTCCAACAGAACCACCACAAAGTCGATTTTTCTCTCAAAGTTACTACCATCCTTGGTTACTTTCAATTCATACTCGCCCAGATCGATTCCAGAGAGCGAACCTTGATAATTTGGTCCCGTCAACGTGCCGCTGCCGTTCTGCACACCCGGCACTGACCAATTGTACGACGTTCCCCCTACATCGTGAAGCCGAAAGGTTACATGCCCCTTATCATCCGCACCCGGTGTACAAA
>PUNP01000328.1 GCA_003551785.1 Candidatus Brocadiaceae bacterium
CCTCCCTTCTCCTGCCGATTTACCCCCTGTAATAGGGATCAAGAAGGAAGGGAAAGAAGAAACAGAAATCGAAAAGGAACATAACCCCGAACACGACCTGGCCGCCCTGGCATTCAAAGTCGTGTCTGACCGCCATATGGGTAAAATGGTTTATGTCAGGATATATTCCGGAGAAATGAACGTCGGGACCTATATATATAACTCGACAAAAGACAGTCGTGAGCGAGTTGGGCGCTTAATGCAGATGCACGCCGACCGCCGCGAAAATCGCGAAGTCCTGCGCTGCGGTGAAATCGGTGTAGTTGTCGGCCTTTCCGATACTACCACCGGTGATACCCTCTGCACTGAAGAGGATCCTATACATCTGGAGGCGATTGAATTTCCCGCCCCCGTCCTCTCAATCAGCGTAACTCCTGAGTCCGCCGCCGAGAGAGACAAACTTTTCGATTCGCTCAATAAGTTAGCTGATGAAGACCCGACTTTTACCGTCGGCTACAATCAGGAGACCGGTGAAACAGTTATCAGCGGTATGGGCGAACTTCATTTGAATATCCTTTGCGAGCGTCTGCGACGTGAATTCAGCGTAGACCCCCAGATCGGTGCACCCAAGGTCGCTTACAGAGAAACCATCACAAAACCATCCAGCATCGACCACAAATATGTTAAACAGACCGGCGGGCGGGGACAGTATGCGCATGTCGAACTCAATGTCGAACCGCTCGAACCGGGTGACGGGTTTGAGTTCACCGATTCTATCCGTGGCGGGAACATTCCAAGAGATTATATACCAGCCGTTGAAAAAGGAATATTGGAAGCAATGGCTGAGGGCATATATGCCGACACGCCGGCAGTGGACCTTGCCGTTGAACTGGTTGACGGGTCCTATCACGAAGTGGACTCGTCGGAAAAAGCTTTCCATGCCTGTGCCAAGGAAGCTTTCAAACGTACGTTTATGCAGGCTTCACCTCAGCTGCTTGAGCCGGTATGTGCCGTACACGTCATTTGCCCCGAAGAATTCAGCGGAAGCGTTACCGGAAGTATATGCTCAAGACGCGGTCGTATTACAAATATCGAACAGCGCGGCGACCGAAATGTCCAAAACATTTCCGGAATGGTTCCACTGGCCGAAATGTTCGGGTATGCTACCGAACTGCGAGGGATGACCGGTGGTCGAGGAACATTCGATATGCGGTTTGAACATTATGAGCCGGTGCCCTTTGAGATCGCTGAAGAAATTGTCAAGAAAAAACGTGAAGAGAAAAAGAACTCGTAAAGAATTGACGGAGGGCGGAGGGCTTAGAGCTTGGGGTGGAGGGGTTCAATAACGGCAGGAATAATACGAAGTCATGAAGTCATTGCGTCACGAAGATTCCTTTGCCCCTAGTGGTCCTGAATTCGAAACTATAATCATTCACTGAGATATTTCAGAAATTTGCTTTCATATCTCTTCAACAAAGCAGCGTCGATATCGAGTTTTTCAACTTTTGTCAATTTCATTTCATAACGGCCGGCCAGACTTTCGGGTGAAGTATTTTCTAAAGCAGCCAGTCCAAGTATTGCCGCCCCGAAAGGTGCACCGCCCATACTGCCGTAAAAAAGTTCTGTTCCCTCAAATAAAGTGGCAATAACCTTTCTGTAAATCGGGTTATGGCGGCCGATATTACCCTCAATATATATAACGGAAGGATTCTCGCCTGCTGACATTCTCAGCGCATGGCGGCCTTGCAGCGCAAGTCCTAAATCCACAGCGTGCCAGGCCGCTTCATCAGAGTCGAAGAATGAATTGACTCCGATAATCCTGGCGATACTGTCTGGAAAAAGACCCGCACCACGCTCGATTGTCGGCAGCGCAAACATTTCACATTTCGTGATTATATCACGTAGAAGATCGGCATCAATATCTTTTGGATGCGGACGGCCCGGCAGCACATTATTTTCATAAAATTCAAACTCGGCGCCCCCACGGAAAATCGTCGTTTTGACCGGATCGCCATATATGTCCCGATTATAAAACACCTCGAGTCCCAGTTCATTTTCTTCAAAAATCGCCTCTCCATCGGGATGAGGCGCCATCGTTACCACCCATGTGCCGCTATCCTGCACCACAAAGTCATTAATCCCTTTGGCAAGATAGGGAACCAAAGCAGCATTCGAATCATGCGCTCCCATCGTAACAATACACTCTGGCGAAATGCCGGTTTTTACAGCTAAATCGGGGTTTAAAGTCCCCAATATATCCCAAGTACGTTTCAAGGGAAGGTCGGGTAAAAGATTCAACACCCCCAACTTCTCAGCTATTTTGCTATAAGTATCCGTACCGGCATCAAGAAAATAACTATGACAGCCCAAATACGTAGGTTCAACCCCCTTCTTACCACTTAGTAGGTACCCTAAATACTGGGGAAGCATCAAAATATCGGTCACCTGTGAAAACATATCCGGCATCGTTTTTTTAACATAATAGACGGTTTTGGCACAATTGAGCAGCCAGGAAATTCGCGGAGTTGCTGTCGCACGCTGGGCTTCGTGTGGTGTAAAACCAAGATCATTATAAAATGCTTCGTCGATTTCAGATGGTATGTCATTTTCATAGGAAATAACAGGAACTGCCAACCCCCCTGCCACGTCAAAATTGCTGTCAGGCTTATCTCCGAGTAAAGCGATAGTTGCTCCGTGAGCAGAAATAGAAACGGCACCTATATCCCCATACTTTTCCTGTGCTTTACGCAGTGATTCAAGCATCCAACCCCCGATAGCCGACATATCATCACATTCCAGCTCCGCACCGTTAGGCGCTTGCCATAGGACAGGTTCGAACTGAATACCTTTTTCTTCCGGATTAAGACAATTCAATTGAGTATCATAAACAAAAAGTTTTTTATTCGTTTTAC
>PUNP01000265.1 GCA_003551785.1 Candidatus Brocadiaceae bacterium
AATGCGTGACCGGTGGCAGCATGTTATTGTACAGTTTTATGCCGACCTGGCTATTCGTGACATCTTGTGGGCTATAAAATACGCGTTGAACGATGTACCTGAATACCAAAACGCATGGCATGATCTTTCCAGAAAAATACCGGTCTCATATCTCGATGCCATAGATGTTGATTATGAAGTTCTTGAAGGTGTCGTCGAACTTGATAAAGAAGAATATAAACGGGCATTGCAAATACCGCTATACCCCAGCGGTTTCACTGTCAGGTACATGGCCTGCGTGTATCAGAACGTTGAATTCCCGCCTGAAACCACCGAATACGAGGCAATAGAAATAATGAAGGAGTTTGCGGAAGAAAAACGGAAAAGTTGCATAATCAATTCCCCGGATTTTAAAACTATTGTAGCTGGAAAAGACGGAGAGATACGGACAGTTTATTATGAACCAGAAATCAACATCAAAGGTGGCTATCTGATGCCGTCAACCCACGGTCGTAGATTGGGTAAAGTTAAACTTGCATAGCACAAAACATGACACAAAATACTGAAAAAGAAAAAAATACTCCCGTTTTCCTTTGTGACGCCATGCTCGGCGGGCTTGCTCGATGGTTACGGGCTGCCGGTTATAAAACAGAGTTTGACGTGCATTTTACCGATGGGGAAGTAGTTCGGCGAGCCTATGAAGAAGGAAAAGTTCTACTCACCAGTGACAGTGGAATTTTGGACAGATATGCCGTAAGCGAAGGTCTTATTGATTATGTTTTTGTCCCAAGAGATTTAGATATAGTTGAACAATTGGGGCATGTAATGGGTGAGATGGATTTGCCAAGAAAAGAGCCACGATGTATGGAATGCGGCGGAGAGCAGAAAGAAGTTGAATTAAATGAAATTCGTGAATCCGTTCCCGAAAAAGTGCGGCAAAATTGTTCACGATATTGGCAATGTCAGCGTTGCGACAAAATCTATTGGCAAGGGACTCACTGGGATAGTATTAATCAACGCATCGAACGGGCTGTGGCAATTGCGCGAGATCATCATCAACAATGACAATTTAAGGAAAAATCAAAGTGAGTGAAGAAGATAAGAATGAGCATGTGGTCGAAGATGTGCCGGGTGGATTGATAACAGCACTACACAAAATTACAGGTGAGAAAAAACGGTGGAATCTGGAATGCCTTCGGGCTGAATTACACGTTTCAGCACTCCTTTTTCTATTCTGCCCGTGTTGATATAGACAACATCATCGCTATATAACGCAACGAGAGTTGGGAAAAGTTCTTTCGTTACCGCATTTACCATTTTATCAACTAACATGTCGTATGTTTCTTGCCTGAATTCTTCTGGGATATTACGTATTGTTTGTCGCATTAGGCTATCTTCATTTTCTACTCGGGTGCTTTCGGCGGCAATAATTTTACCGGTTTCAGTTTCTACTATTCGGATATTAGCACCAGCAGTAAATTTGACACTGGTATGCGTTCCAGCCCCATATGGCAGCTGGCGAGTTTCAATTGAACCATCCAACATTGAAATTGTTCCGAATAAGAAATAGTCGGCTCCCAATAATTTACCCAATTCCATTGAATGGGCTGGGTCAGTAAGGTCGCTCTGACTTAATTCAGACTCCTCCATTATCTGGCTAATCTTACTTCTTTCAACAACCGTTATATTACCGGTCCTTGTGAGTGCTGTAATAAACCTATCGCTGAGCAGCGATGTTTCAAATTCTACCCTTCGGGTTCTTCTACCTCTTTCCCCGGACATATCGGTTACTCTTTTAGTCACTGTATTAGCAATGCCAAAGTCAAATACGGCTATAGTAGGTTTTTCTACTTCTTCCGCTTCAACTGAAACGTTGCTCATAAAGGCAAAAAACGTCATTGCGCTAATTAAAATTGTTAACATATGCTTCATATTCAGCCTCCTTAAAAAGAGAACGAACTGTGATAAAGGTTGCCATAACGTTAATCCAACATTTTTTAATTATACTCATAACTTATCTTTCAGGCAACTCCTCGACCATACTTTGAATGGCTCTTTCAACAATACGCAAAGTTTGCGGGGCGAGTTCCTGTTCTGCAACTCCACCTATAACACCACCAGCAATAGTAGCGGCTACTTTTCCACTACCCCATATGACAAACAGCATCACGGGTTCATTTTTTTGAATTTCTTGAATTTTTCTTGACAATTACGGGATTGTGGAAACTTACTTTTACGTTCCCGATTTACTTGTTGCCCTATTTCTAAAGGTTTTTTTTCTAAAAAATGCTTAGCCGATTCTAATTCATCCGGTTCAGTCCCGAATTTAACTAACGGATAGATATCGAGCGCTTTATCTGTTTTGCTGTCCCACCATTTGGCAAGTTCCAGAAACTGCTTCGCCGTCATATAGATTATATCAACATCGGGATTAGCAGCATCTAATTCTAGTAGTTGTCTTTTAACCGAATCCGCAATTTTGGGTGCTATAAGGATGAAGTCCCTTATGGTTTTTGGTGAAGGTTTTTCAAAATGTTCCGGAGATTTCCAATCATTTAGTTCGGCTAACAACCGTTCCTCGCTTGCAAAACCTTCTTGAATATCGGCCAAGATTTCGACGGATGTGTTTCTCAAATTTTCTGGATCAAAATTGCTGGGTTAAGTTATGTTAATAAGATGTTCGGGTTTACTGTCAATCGTCCGGCAATCATCGCCCCGGATAATTCAATAACATTTAATATAACGGATTGAAAATCAATGTGTTAAGTATCATTTTGGAGACTTTTAAAATTTACAGTCTGTACAAGCGAGTCCTCAAACGGCGGTTTACCCTGCCGGGCGCGTCTTCAGCGGCGCATCTGCGGCAAAAGTCTGCACTTGCAGTATACGAATACAGCGGCGTTTGACATT
>PUNP01000600.1 GCA_003551785.1 Candidatus Brocadiaceae bacterium
AAAAAGAGACAATCATGGATTATAAAGCATTAGCAGAAAAACTGGTTAACAGGGGTTTGCGTCGTGGGGCAGATGAAGTGGAGGTGTACTTGCAGACCAGCCGCAACCTGTCAATCCGGGTGCGCAGGGAAGACCTGGAAACCATTCAGGAATCTGACGCAGGGGGCGTGGGCTTTCGCGTCATCGTGGATGGCGGCATGGGATTCAGCCATAGCAACGATTTAAGCGAGCGCTCGCTGGACGATACCCTGGATCGGGCCATCGCGTTTGCCAAGCTGACCACACCGGATGAATTCAATGCCTTGCCTGGTGAACAGGCCCACCAGGAGGTGGAGGGGCTCTACGATCCTGAGATCGCCAAGGTCTCCATCGACAAGAAAATCGACATGGCCCTGCAACTCGAAGCACTGGCCATGCAGGATGAACGCATCAAAAACAGCTCAGGTGCCTCTTTCGGGGAGCGGGAATCGCGGATGTTCATTGCCAACTCCCGTGGGCTGTCCAAGAGCTATCAGGCCGGATCCTGCTCCATCGGGGTAGGGGTGGTCGCAGAAAAAGGCGATCAGCGCCATACGGGAAGCGAGTTCTGCTCGCGCCGCTACTTCGCGGACCTGGAGTCGCTCGAAAGCATCGCAGCGGAAGCTGCCAAGAAGGCTTACGAGATGCTGGACCCGCAAATGGTCCCCACACAGCGTGCCAGCGTGATCTTCGATCCGGCCGTGGCCCGGTCGATCATCGGAGGCATCATCACGGCCATCAACGGAAACCGCGTGCAGCAAGGGGCAAGCTTCCTGAAGGACTCCATGGATGAACAGTTTGCCTCAGAGTTACTAACCATCGTGGATGATGGCCTGCGACCCAAAGGGCTTGGCAGCAAGCCTTTCGACGGCGAAGGGGTGCCCACGGCCACCCGGACCCTGGTGGAGCAAGGCGTCCTTCGAGGATTTCTTTACAACACCTATGCGGCCAACCGGGCAGGTGTGGCAAGCACAGGAAATGCCTCACGCGGCGGATTTACAAGCCTGCCGGGCATCAGCACGCACAACCTCTACGTGGAAGCTGGCCCGGACAAGGCAGAAGACATCATCGCCAACACCAGCCGTGGCCTCCTGCTGAAAGGGGTTACCGGCTATGGCATCAACCCGGTGAACGGCAATTACAGTGGTGGCGCCAGTGGGTTCTGGGTCGAAAACGGACGCATCGTGCATCCCGTGCAAGGACTAACCATCGCTGGTAGCGCAAGCCACATCCTTAACAATATCGACATGATGGCCGACGACATCGACATGAACCGGTCCTTTACGGCACCCACATTCCGCATTCGCGAGATGCAGATCGGCGGGGCGTAAAACCAACAGTCACCTGTGGTTTGATGACCAGGGGAATGGCCCCCTGAGCGCTATAGATCACTGGAATTACCCTGACACCCAGGTTTTGAAATCGGTGTCAGGGTTTTTTGTGTGGACTTGTTGCCATTCATTGTTGTTTCTGTGTCATTTGTCGCAATTGTTGAAAACTTAAACGCGATTTATTTGTTTTTTATGTAAATCCGATTTATTTTTGTGTTAAAATATTGCTCATTTAAAAGAAACATATTATGACACAAAGAAAACTATTGCTGATTGCCCTGACTTCTTCCATTTTGGTGCTGACGAATACCGCCTATGGAGAACAGGTATCCAGGGAGGTGGTCAACCTGGTGGAAAACGGGGATTTTGAAAACTGGACCGATGGTTTGCCGGACCATTGGCACTTTGCTGATTCCGGCAGCCAGGAGGATGAAACGGTTTACCAGGGGACTTATGCCCTAAGCCAAACGGTGCTGATCACCAAGGTGTGGCAACAGGTCGGGGGAATCACCCCGGGTGGGGAGTACACCATTTCTTTCCGCTATTATGATGATGACCCGGATGCCCAGACGGGTTTGTGGGCTTACTGGACAGACGGTGACACCAAACTCCCGGATCACGCAACCGATTTGCGTACTGGTCCGATTTCGGAGGTCAGTGACGCGTGGCAGCAGTTCTCCGTGACCCTGGTGGCGCCGGATGAGGCCGATGGATTGCGGTTCGAAGTGCGCACCTACGACGCCCAGGCCGGAGGTGGCACAATCTATTACGACGATTTTCAGGTCGTGGGTTCACCCCCAGTGGTGGACGGAGGGCACGAAACTTTTGACAACCTCGATCTCAGTGGCACCGCTTATGTCTCAGGCACATTCCTTGGCCAGGATGGCTCGGACTGGACATATGTGGAGTGCCGCGGCGACGAGCTGGATGGCCAGGCCATCATGCTTGGAAGAAACAGGGATCCGCAAGCTCA
Source organism: Candidatus Brocadiaceae bacterium (assembly GCA_003551785.1). The sequence goes on from PUNP01000600.1 coordinate 2,323, forward strand.
TTTTTATTCCGGCACGCTCGAAGGGGGCATCGGATTCCTTTCTTTCGATTATAAACAGGCCTTTGGTACGGATGTGAATCTAAATGTGCTGGTGAATGATGTGGTCGTAGGCAATGTAACCACCAGTGACCAGCAGGGTGAGATCCTGAATTCCGGGGAAATACCCGTGCACGTTGAAGGTGATGTGGTCATAAAGTTTCAAAGCCAGTTCAACAGCAGCGGCCAGGTTACGGTAGATAATGTGATCTGGACTTTTTTCGATGAATCTGATCTGCCCGACGTGGTCGAAGTTTCCTCAATCAGCCATTTGCGCAACCAGGTCGCCAATAACCACACAATCTATTCGCTTACTGAAGAAGCAGTAATCAGCTGGCTGCGACCGCTTGCTGATGAAATCTACCTCCAGGATGAGGGGGGCGGAATCATTCTCTACGATGCCGACGACGTGCTCACCGAAGACTATCAGCTGTTCGATGGTTTGTCAGAGGTCAGTGGAAGACTCGCCGAGATCGATCAGGTACTTTACTGGATCCCCACGGAAGATCCTGGGGAAGCTTCGTCCTCTTC
>PUNP01000228.1 GCA_003551785.1 Candidatus Brocadiaceae bacterium
AGCCTCGACCTTGACGCCGACATCATGATTTCCGATCTGTGCCCGATAGATGTTCTGCTGCAGCGCGCCGGCCGCCTGCACAGACACAGCGGACGCAGTCGCCCGGAAGGTTATGAAAAAGCATTGTTGGAAATCGTAGGGCCCGCGGAACGCGATATGACCGATTTTTTTGACGGTTCGGGCAAAGCATGGGGCCCGCACGGGTTAGGAACTGTTTATGAGGATATCAGAATGCTTGAAGCCGCATGGCGGCTCATTGAAAAATATACAACCTGGACTATCCCGGATATGAACAGACAGCTCGTTGAAGGTGGACTCCACCCCGATATCCTTTTCGGTATTGCGAATGAAATGGGACCTAAATGGGAAAAACATCAGCAATTCATTGACGGTTCCGCCGTAGCGCGCCGATTGAGTGCTAAAAACATGCTGGTCAGACGTGATAGACCTTTCGGACACCCCGATACACTGTTTCCTTCCGAAAGGAGTGAGGCGGAACAGAAGGTGAAAACAAGGCTCGGCGAAGATGACCGGGTGGTCGAACTGCCGCAAAGCGTCAAAAGCCCGTTCGGACACATGTTCAAAAAAATCAATATACCGTTTTTTTATTTACCCGATGCGGAAGGTGATTGTGCGGTAGAAGATACCAAAATAGAAGAATCAGGGTTGACATTTACAGTATGCGGAGTTACATTTACATATAACAGACTCGGATTACAAACACCGTAGGGGCGAGTGGCGCTCGCCCTATTGAACCCGTAGGGGCGAATGGCGCTCGCCCCGAAAGGACAGACAAACGTATCGCCAACAAGGGCGACCCGCCGGTCGCCCCTACGCGCTATCTTGCACACGGACGACCCACCGGTCGTCACAGCATGGAGAAAAAAAATGGAAAAATACTCGCTTGTAGACGACGCATTATTTTCATGCACAGACACGACTGGGCGACGCTTCAGCGCTTCTCTGCCGGAGATTCTTGCCAGGCTCTGCAAGGCGGAAATCTCTTCTTTTGACGCACTGCAACTGCATCAGAAACAAGCCTGGCACTGCTTTCTCGTTCAGCTCGGCGCTATCGCACTGACGCGCAGTAATGAAACCTTCAACCCATCTGATGCCGAATTCCCATCGGATGCGAATACATGGCGTCGTATGCTGCTGTCTCTTACTGACGGCGAAACAGCCCCCTGGTGCATAGTTGTAGATAATCCCGCCAAGCCTGCCTTCATGCAGCCACCGGTGCCGGAAGGGTCGCTTGAAGATGCAAATTACAAATTAGACATCGAAACCCCTGACGACCTCGACATGCTGATTACCGCCAAAAATCACGATATCAAAGCTCGCCGCCTGAAAAATGCTGAATTAGAACATTGGATTTACGCTTTAGTTACATTACAGACTCAACAGGGATTTCTTGGAGTGGGAAATTACGGTATAGCGCGCATGAACGGTGGATTCGGAAACCGTCCCCAGGTGGGACGCACACCACATCTGGACTGGTGCAGCCGTTTCACTCACGATTTACAGGTACTGCTAAGGTCGCGGGAGGAATTGGTCAGCGAGTTTCAGTACGATCCGGAAGGCATTACTATGCTCTGGATCGAACCTTGGGACGGCGCTAAAGACAGTTCGATTCATTATCAGCAATGCGACCCGTATTTCATTGAGATATGCCGCCGAATACGGTTCAAAACAGATGGAAATCAGGTAATCCAATGCTGGAGATCCAACACAAAAGCAACGCGGCTTGAACTGCCTGATGAATTGCTCGGTGTCACCGGTGACCCCTGGACGCCAGTTGAAAAATCTAAAAATAAGGCTTTCTCTCTCGGAGGCAGCGGATGGAATTACGAAACTGTGCGCAATGTGCTATTCTCCAATGATTACAAAAATCCAGCAGCACTTGATGTCGAGTCTACCGATATTAAGTCATTTTTTGTCGCCACTGCTTTAGTAAGAGGACAAGGTGAAACCGAAGGCTATCATCACCGTGTCATCCCCTTACCCCGAAAAGTCATGTCTCTTATGGCAGAACCCGACCGAAAACAGCAGCTTGCCGCCCGATCGGAGGATTATGCCCGGTTCGCCGCCGACGTTCAGCGGCGCGTGCTCTATCCAGCCGTCAGGGCACTGCTTACAGCAGGAACCGGGAACGAAAACGCAAAAATTGAATCCAATAAAATCCAGAAGGTGACGAATCGATTCAAAGATTCCGTCGATCAGGTATTTTTCCAGCAGCTATGGGATGACGTGACGCTGCCCGAAGAGCAGGCGTATAAGAACTGGCAGGAGACGCTGTATACTATTGCCGGAAAACTGAAGGAACAGGCGATTAAAAGCTACCCCGTCCCCTCAATCCGCCGTTATAAAGCAGTCAGCAGGGCTGATGCCGTTTTTGAAGGATCGGCACGTAAAGTGCTCGATCGATTGTTCCCTGAAAACTTTATTCACATGGAGGAAACTCAGCATGAACCCGCCGGAAAATGAAACGTCTCAAACGCAAGTCAATGACACCGATAACGCATCCGCCTCAACGTCCCGCCCCACGCGCCGCAATGTCGTTAATAAAATAGCGGGACTGATGTCGAAGAACCTGTCCAGCGGTGAAATGGCCGAACTCCGCCGGATTTCGCCTGAAGAACCTTTCACGCCCGCACTGTGGAAAGTTCTCATGTCTTGCGTACCCGAAAGCTGGACTTCCGGTGCCGACCGGGATGAGAAAGAACGACGCTGGGCGGCACTGCTGATGGGCATGGCGTTGTCGGGTGGACTGCACACCCCTTCGAAACCGTTCGGCGAAGCGCTGGCGGAAGCCGGATGGTCCGAACTCCGGTTCGTCCGCCTGATGCGCGCCAAAGATAAAAAACTGTTCGGTGAACTCCGGCGCGTCG
>PUNP01000032.1 GCA_003551785.1 Candidatus Brocadiaceae bacterium
ACCCGCCGGCCGAAGATGTCAATAAATACGTTTTTTCCAATAGTAGCTGTGTTGATGTTCCCAAAGAGTTTGCGAACGTGAAAACTTCGCAGGAAAAGCTAACTATTAAGAGAAAAGACGGCATGATTACTATGCGCGATGCTCTTAAAGAAGCCATGCTCGAAGAAATGCTGCGTGATAGCAGAGTGATCATTTACGGCGAAGATGTTGCTGATTACGGTGGTGCATTCAAGGTTACTAAAGGACTGCTTGAGACTTTCGGGCGCGATCGTGTTTTTAACAGCAGCATCAGTGAAGCCGCTATTGTCGGCACCGCTGTAGGGGCGGCTATGAGCGGTTTGAGACCTGTCGTCGAGTTGATGTACAGTGATTTTGAGTTCATGGCCGGCGACCAGCTCTATAACCAGGCCGCCAAATGGCATTATATGAGTGGCGGTCGCAATAACGTGCCTATGGTGCTGAGGACTTCCACCGGGGCCGGTAAAGGCTACGGTGGACAGCATTCACAGGCTTTGGAGTCACACTCTACCCATACACCGGGACTGAAAGTTGTCTATCCCGCAACCCCATATGATGCAAAAGGAATGCTTAAGACGGCTATCAGAGATAATGATCCGGTCGTTTTCATAGAATCGCAGCGCCTTTATAATCTCAAAGGCGAAGTTCCTGAAGACGATTATCTTGTGCCCTTCGGTGAGGCCGCTATACGACGTAAAGGTGCCGATGTAACTGTCGTCGCCTGGGGATTCGTGGCCGATCTGTTGTCCGATGTTGCTGACATACTGGCTGATGAGCATGGAACAGACGCGGAATTAATCGATCTGCGTTCCCTCATTCCTCTGGACATCGATACGGTTGTCGATTCTGTAAAAAAGACAGGACGGTGCGTGATCGCCAGCCAGGCTTGTCGCACGGGCAGTTATACCGCTGAGGTGGCATCCCAGATTGAACAGATTGCGTTTGATTACCTCGATGCTCCCATAGAAAGGGTAGGGTCCGAGGACGCAATATCTCCACAGTCTGAAATCCTTGAGAACGCATTTCTCCCTGATGTTGATAACATTGTTCAAGCCGCATTGAAAGCCTGCTATGCGGAATGAGCTTCTCCATCCCCAATATTTACGGGCGTATAACAAAAAATGAATATAATTACATCTAAAAGAGTTCAATCAATTGGCAGTTATGCATTTGCCGAAGTTGACCGTCAGGTTGATAAATTAAGAGAAAAAGGGATAGAACCCGTTGATTTTGGTGTGGGGGATCCAACTGTACCACCGCCGGCCGTAGTGCGTGAAGCGGTCAAACATGGAGTCGAAAAGCATAAAACTGCCGGTTATCCGAGTTATATCGGAATGCCGGAGTATCGTTCGAAAATTGCTGAATGGAATCAAAAGCGATTTAACGTGAAACTGGATCCTGAAACCGAAATTACCTCGACAATCGGATCAAAAGAGGGCGTCTTTAATTTTGCCGAAGCTTTTGTCGATCCCGGTGATGTCGTTATTATTCCGACTCCGGGCTATCCCCCGTATACAAGAGGCACTCTTTTCGCAGAGGGGACACCTTATTATGTCCCTATCCTGGAAGGTAACGGGTATATGATAAATGTTGATGATATTCCGTATGAAATAGCCCGTAAAGCTAAATTAATGTGGATAAATTATCCCAACAGTCCTACCGGCGCGGTTGCTTCTAAAGATGCCTTGCGGAAAATCGTTGATTTCGATCGGGAAAACGATATTATTGTGGCAAGCGATGAAGCCTACAGCGAAATATACTATGGAGATACACCACCTGTTTCCCTGTTAGAAGTGGAGAGAAAGGGTGTAGTTGTTTTCCAAAGCCTGTCAAAAAGGAGTGCTATGACAGGCTATAGGATAGGCTGGGTCGCCGGTGATCATCGTATCGTTGAAGCATTTAAGAAAGTAAAAACAAATATCGACAGCGGAACACCTAATTTTGTACAGGAAGCGGCGATAGCTGCATTAAACGATGAGGATCATGTTGAAAAAAGCCGGTTCGAGTACAAGCAAAAAAGGGATTTGCTGGTCAGTGCATTATCGGCCTGTGGGTTGCCGGATTGCAGTCCTGAAGCCACCATTTATATTTGGCAGAGGGTTCCGGAAGGATATACCAGCGTTGATTTTGCTACGAAATTGCTTGATCCCGGTATTGCTGCCGTGACTACCCCCGGCACCTGGATCAGCGATGAGACCGCATCCGGATTAAATCCCGGTGAAGGATACGTGCGTTTCGCCTTAGTGCCAAGTTTGGAAAATACCCGTAATGTCGCCGATAAAATTGCTAATGCCGAGTGGTGAGGATATGAAGAAAAGAGTATTTAGCGGAATACAGCCCAGTGGAATCGTTCATATCGGCAACTATCTCGGTGCTATACGGAACTGGGTCGAAATGCTCGAGAGCTATGATTGCATTTTCTGTGTAGTCGATCTGCATGCGATGACAGTGGATTATAATCCTGACGAAATGCAGGATGCCATAAAGCAGACCTTAATGGTAAATATGGCCGCCGGTTTAGACCCTGAAAAATGTACACTGTTTGTCCAGAGTCACGTTCCACAGCATACTGAATTGACCTGGATTCTCAATACATGTGCACCCTACGGTGAACTGTCGCGTATGACGCAATTCAAAGATAAGAGCCGGCAGCATAAAGAAAACATAAATTGCGGATTATTCACTTATCCTATCCTCATGGCTGCTGATATACTCTTGTACAAATCCGAGGTGATTCCTGTAGGGGAAGATCAGACCCAGCATTTAGAATTTTCTCGTGAGATTTGCCGGGCTTTTAATTCGCGATTTGGAGATACATTTCCCGAACCACAGCCCAAATACGGTCGTGTTACCAGGCTTATGGGAGTTGACGGGAAGGCTAAAATGAGCAAGAGCATGGATAATTATATCCCCCTGCTTGCAAAACCGGAAGAGCTCTGGTCGCTGTTGCGAACTGCCGCAACCGACCCCGCCCGTGTTAAACTTACCGACCCGGGCACTCCGGAAGTGTGTAATATACATACGATGCATCTTGGTTTTTCTGATGAAGACGATCTCGAATGGTGTGAATCCGGGTGTAGAAGTGCCGGTATTGGTTGTGTCGAGTGCAAGAAAAAACTTGCAGAAAATATGAGTGAGTCTTTAGCGCCTATGCGGGTAAAATATAATGAATATAAGCAGTCTCCCGACCTTGTGGATGAAGTGATGTTTGAAGGAGCGAAAAAGTGTCGGGATATGGCCGAAATGACGATGGAAGAGGTGCGTTGTAAAACAGGTTTGCGTTAGCCTGCATATTTAATTAACCGACGACTATATTAAATGTTTGAAGTTTCGACTGTAAATTTTATTTTGGAGGTTATGTGTTATGAGTATTGAATTCAAGGAAGACACACGCTATTCGTTATTGGTTCCGACAAGCATGGGAGTACGTTTGACGCCGGTCAATGATCAGCCTGTTCACAGCAGCGACAATATGGTACTGCATGCAACCAGTGCTGAATCTAATGTGGCGAGTATTTCAGCTTTTTTGGGTTTGCCGGTTAAGGTATTAACGGCATTTGTTAAAGGTTCGCCTATTGCGCGGTATATCAAAAACGACCTGGGGCGTCGGCATATGGATTATGAAGGTAAGGTTGTTGAGCAGGGCGGCCCCTGGGGCTACAGGCATCAGTTTAACCTTGCCGACAGCGGTGCCGGTTCCCGTGGCCCACGTGTGTGGAATGACCGTGCCGGAGAAGTAGGGCGAACATTGGATGTAAAAGATTTTGATTTAGAGCGTATCTTCGGCCAGGAGGGCGTTAAGTTAATCCATCTGTCCGGTTTGATTGCCGCTCTGTCCGCACAAAGTAGCAAATTCTGCCTTGAATTAGCACGTACGGCTAAGAAATATGGCACACGGATTTCTTTTGATTTAAACTATCGTGCCTCATTTTGGGAAAATCGTGAGGAAGAACTGCACGATATCTTTACAGAAATAGCCGGCGTATCCGACATCTTAGTCGGTAATGAGGAGGACTTCCAACTGTGCCTCGATATTGAAGGGCCGGAACCGGGCGGTGAAGATATTGATGCTAAAATCGACAGCTTCAAAGAAATGATCAAACGCGTCGGTGAAGCATACCCCAACGCATCGGTATTTGCTAATACTTTGAGGGAAGTTGTTAATGCAAAATGCCACCAATGGGGAGCTATTATGCTTGAAAATGATAACTGGCACGTAGTGAAACCGCGAGAAATCGGTGTTTTAGACCGTATAGGTGGTGGAGACGGCTTTGTTGGCGGTATGCTTTACGCTATATTAAAAGGCTGGGAACCTGAAAAATGGATTCAGTTCGGCTGGGCGACGGGTGCATTAGCCGTTACTTTCGCCACTGATTATGCTCAGCCTGCTGATGAAGAACAGGTGTGGAGTGTCTGGGAAGGAAATGCCCGCGTGAAGCGGTGACTAACGCCCAAATCTTATTAATTCTACAAGCGCTCTCATCTTTTCATGAAGATGGGGGCGTTTTTTTTTGTTCAAAACTTATGTTCAGAATTATTATGTATAGTTATCTCATATTAGTCATGAAAGGGTTGGCTGTTATTGATATATTTTTATAGCATCTGCTATCAGTAAATATGCTTGACATTGTTGTTGAAAGGTGCTATTATTATAACTCCTTACAGAATCACGTCTCATGACGTTTTGTCCCCACTGATAGCAATCGGACGGGAACGTCCTTTTTCCGGAAACGGGGAGATTACCTGCGTTCGAGTATCATAGAAAACAGTGCAGTTTTTTCTACTTCTAACCGTTTAAGTAATAACAAGTGAACTCCATGACTTTACCACCGGAATAGTGCATGGTGTTAATGACTTAAATGCACTAATTGGTTCACTTAATATTTATCTGTTATTTTGTTAAATATGTTTTATTGGGTTGTAAAGTAAATTATCTTAATATATGACAGAGAGCAAAACATTTAGTGATGATAAAGCTATCGAAACCGTAGGTTTGAGGAAAGTATACCACCCATTAGTGAAGCTTGCGCGAACGGTGGCAGTGGATGGGCTTTCTTTAAATGTCCCTAAAGGGCAAATTTACGGGTTTTTAGGTCCGAATGGTGCTGGGAAAACAACCACGGTCAAGATGCTTTTGAGTCTTATAGAGCCGACAAGTGGTGAAGCATATATTTTTGGCCAACGGACAGGTGCCCCTTCACTTCGTAACTCTATAGGTTATATGGCGGAACATCCTAGTTATTACGAATACCTTTCCGCTAAAGAATTTTTAAATTATAACGCTAGATTATTTAAAATTAAAAGACGTCCAAGAAAAAGGAAAGTTAAGGAATTACTGGAATTTGTTGGGCTGGAAAAAAAGGCTTCTAAAAAATTGAAAGGTTTTTCTCGGGGTATGCTTCAGCGTGTAGGCCTCGCTCAAGCACTTATAAATGATCCCGATTTGCTAATTCTTGATGAACCTATGAGCGGCCTTGATCCTATTGGACGGAATGAGTTCAAGAATTTAATAAGCAATATATGTCGTAATGAAGGGAAAACTGTCTTAATCTGCTCACATGTCCTTATGGAAATTGAGCAAATTTGTGATGCTATTGGGATTATTTCTCATGGGAAGCTTTTAGTCGAAGATAAGATTGATAGCCTCCTTTACCTGAAACGAGTGAAAGCCGAAATAGAGATGCATACCGATTCGGATATGCTCTTAAGATTATTGGAAAAGCAAGGTATAAGTATTATAAAGAAACGAGAGAAAAGCGTCATAGTTGAGGCCGAGGGAGAAAAGCAGGCATCTATGGCTAAAGAACTCGTCCACCAGATTAATGCAGATTGGCATCAAATTGCGGTGAATAACGAGACTTTAGAAGACTTTTTTATCCGGGTCGTTACCGAAGCCCGAAGTGAAGTGGAGGTTGAGCACGATGCATAATATTTTTGTTATTGCTTTAGGTACGATAGTAAGGCAAATCCGTAATAAAGTTTTATACCTGCTCGTTGGGCTTATAAGCGTGTTTGTTGCTGTAGGTGCTATGTACCGAGTGTTGTCTTTAGGGGCTGAAATACGCTTAATGCGTAATATGGGATTGGCCGGTATAAATATTATTGGTATGGTCGTAGCTGTTTTTATTGGTGCAAACGAAATAGGTAAAGAACTGCGGGAGGGAACAGTCGATGGTTTGCTGGCCAAGCCGTTAGGACGGACGGAATTCCTCATCGGAAAGTATTTTGGAACCCTTCTCGTCGCCTTTATCAATATGTTTATTATGGCTGCGTGCTTTATGCTTATCATGTATTATTATGAATCCGTGATAAGTTTTGATATCCTGCGCGGATTGCTGATGAATATTTTTGAAGTCGCGATTCTCTTGAGTGTTGCCGTCTTCTTTACTACTTTTCTGCCGGAGTCCGTCAGTGCAGTATTTACTTTTCTGGTTTTTGTTATTGGACACGGTGCGCATATGCTGCCAATTATCGCCGATAAAGTCGATGACCTGGCAATAATTGTCATAGGGAATATCGCCTATTATATATTTCCTAACCTGCATCACTTTAACCTAAGACTTGCCGTAGGCCATTCTCTGGAAATCCCCTTGATTTATGTAATTACCGCAATCTTATACGGAATATGTTACTCACTGATTATGATGTATTTCGCCATCGCTGTTTTTAGATTGAGGGAACTGTAATGTCTTCCAGGAATTTCACTAAAATCGCTTTATCGTTATTGGCGTTGCTTGTGTTAGGAATTGGCACAGGTGTAACAGATAGAAGACTTGTGAAATTGCGAGAGGACTTTCCTTTGATACGTCCCGATATTTTGCACTTACCCCTTGCCGGTATTGAACCTCTGATAGCTGATATCATGTGGATGCGCTTGATACAGTTTATGGGCAGCGGCTATAGCATGACCGAACAGAATGTTATTGAACATGTTTATCGCCAGGTAGATACAATTACCAGACTTGATCCCGCTTATGAGTTGGTCTATAAATATGGGATCCTTTTCCTTGGTTTTCAAGCACCCGGGAATGCTGTGGAAATGACAGAAAGGGCCGTGCGCTTCATACCTGAAGATGAATTGGATTGGCGCATACCTTTTTGGGGGGCGTTTACCGCTTATCAAAATTTAGATTGCGAGAAAAACCTTGAGATATGCCTGAAATTACTGAACTATGCTGTAAATGCAGCCAATGCCCCCTCGCTTGTTAGGCGATTCAGACCATTGGTGTTGAGACAAAAGCAGCGATTCGCTGATGCACTTGAAATCTGGTTGGATATTTATCAAAAAAGCTCGGAGGGTGATCGCAGTATTATTATCAACCAGGTCAAAAGCACTATTGCTGATATTTATGAGTGTGATGAAAAATTCCAGGGGAAAGCGAAAATAATCGTTCAAGAATGGATGGATATTTTGGAGGTTGACAAAGAGTATTTTATTAACTACAATAATGATGATTAGAATTAGTATTTGCATTTTTTAAAGTGAATTATGGATATTACCTGGGGTAAAATAGTTAGGATTATAGTGTTTTCCCTAATAGGGTCCGCTTGTGTTCTATCCCGGTTATATCTTGATAATAAATTTGAAGAGTTTATCCCCCAGGAAGGCTTTGAAGCCGGTTTTATTGACTCATTATTTATTGACGCAGCCAGAACCGTAAAAGAAGAGTCTCGAGTTCAGGAGGGTGGAGATAATGAGTAAAACTTTTAATTCGAAAAACTATCTTGATCATTGTATTAATTCGAAACTTGTCAATGCCGAAGAACTTGCCGTTATAGGGGTGGTAATCATTCTACTTATGTCTGTACTTGATCTTGCCCTGACCATGTACAGCATATATACCGGGCCTTTTCAGGATAGCAACCCTATAGCCCAATTTATAATAGATATTGGGGTACCGGAAGGCCTCGTTCTCCTCAAGGCGGTAGCCTGCGTTTTTTTCGCTTGGGTGTGTATCAAGCATAAGGATTTATTGTTGACACAGGTGGGTGTTGGTTTTGCATGTTTTGTGCATTTTCTCCTTATGTTTTATTGGGCTATTGTATTTTAGACTTTTTGAGCAAGATGCCTTGTGAGTCTTGATCGTTAAGTCCTGACTGAATGTTTGCCTTTCCCCGATCCTTAGTTTATAGTTATTTAATGGCTTTCCGCCACCTTTGCGGTGTTGAGATTGCGCAAACAAGTCGTAATGAACCACTATATGTTGAGTTTTTTTTGCCAGCAATCAGGAACAAGCAACTCTGTTCGTCATGATCTTTAATGCAAAGTCTTTTTGATCATTAAAACATCTGAAAGTTGAAGAGCCGCCATTAAAATCAACTATTCTTGTTACTGACCAATATCCTGAATATTTCGTTTTGCCCTTAACGTCACTCATTTTAAATAAACATTAAAGAGGAAAGTTTTGTATGATAATAGTTATGAATCCAGATGCATCAAAGGAGCAAATTGAACATGTTGTTGAGAAGGTTGAAACGCGAGGTTTGAATGCCTTGGTGACGCATGGAACTCAACGTGATGTTATTTGCTGTATAGGTGATGAAACTTGCCTGGACCGCGATTCTTTGGCGTCGATAAAAGGGGTTGAATCGGTTACCCCGATTTTAGCGCCATATAAAATGGCAAGCAAAGAGTTTCAGCGAGAACCGACAGAGATTAAGGTAGGTAAATGTAAATTTGGCGGGGAGGGTATCGGCGTTATCGCTGGACCATGTACCGTTGAATCCCGCGAGCAAATATTGGAAACAGCCCGGTACGTTAGAGAAAAAGGAGCAATTGCCTTGCGAGGAGGAGCCTTTAAACCACGAACCAGCCCTTATACTTTTCAGGGGCTGCGTGAAGAAGGACTGGAGTATCTCGCTTTAGCCAAAGAAGAAACGGGGTTGCCCATTGTAACGGAAGTAATGTCGCCCGAGCATGTGCCAATCGTAGGTAAATATGCAGATGTCTTACAAATTGGCACCCGTAATATGCAGAATTATATGCTGCTGGAAGCCGTAGGGAAAATTCAAAAACCGGTGGTCCTCAAGAGAGGTATATCGGCTACTTTAGAGGAATGGCTTCTGGCAGCCGAATACATCATGTCGAACGGTAATAGAGATGTCATCCTTTGTGAGCGTGGTATAAGGACATTTGAGTCGCATACAAGGTTCACCCTTTCATTAAGTGTGATACCTGCGCTTAAAGATATGTCCCACCTGCCGATTATCGTTGATCCGAGTCATGGGACCGGGCATATGAGTATGGTCAGGGCGATGAGTAAAGCCTCTATCGCCGCCGGGGCTGATGGTTTACTTATCGAAGTTCACCCTGAACCGGAAAACGCTATGCTCGATGGAGCACAATCGGTTAATTTGCCTGAGTTCCAGCGTATTATGAGCGAGTGCTCCCCGGTTGCAAGTGCTGTCGGACGAAACTTCTTTGATCATTAAAACTCCCGCAAACTTGAAGGTTCGTCTTTTTTTATATGATTTGATAAGACAACATGTTAAATATTTATATCCTTCCGGTTGCTGCTTATTTATATGGTTCGATCCCTTTTGGCTTTTTAATAGCTAAAATAGTCAAGGGTGTGGATATTCGGGATACCGGCAGCGGGAACATTGGTGCTACAAATGCCGCGCGCGTATTAGGTTTTAAGTTTTTCCCTCTGATATTCCTTTTGGATTTTTCAAAAGGGTTTATCTGGGCTTTTCTCTCGCTTCAGGTTAGTGTGGGGATGAATGCCCACAACCCACCACTTTTAGCGGTATTGACGGCGTTAATTGCTATTTTGGGGCATGTTTTCCCCGTTTTTTTGCATTTTAAGGGTGGCAAGGCTGTTGCTGCTGGAACCGGTGCATTTGCCGTCCTGGCACCCTGGTCCGTCTTAACCGCCGCTTTTGTGTGGGGACTCGTCTTTGTTTTTTTTAGGTATGTATCCCTGGCTTCCATCCTGGCGGCGGTTACACTTGGAATAAGTGTGTGGATTCCGTTTTTTAACCCCGAACCTTTAGGGCAAGGAGTTTATCTTACGCTTTTTGCTTCCGCTGCCGGACTCATGATCCTGGCCCTTCATCGTGCTAATATCAAACGGCTGCTTTCAGGGAATGAACACAAAATACGTTAGTTTGACAAAAAGGTTTTTTTGCGTTAATCTTTACGTGGATTTCTTAACTTTTTTATTATGGAGACGAAAATGAGACATCGTAAAGGAAATTGGACTGATCTGTTTGCATCTCATGGGTTGGCTCTTGATGCTAAGAAGGTTTGGCTGGGTTTTATCGCGACTTTAGGGACTTTAGCCGTTATCTTCCTGGTTGGGTTGGTTTATAACCTCGCTGTCGGTGCTGATGAAATAACGAAAAATCCGAATTTGATTTCTTTGCTGCTTGCCGGTCATTTGGGAACCGTTGCGTTGAATACTCTTAGCTTATTCAACCCCTTTGCCGTCGGATGGATACATTTTGCTTTTTCGGCTGTCTTTTATGTTCTGCTGCTGGGGGTGTGGACTTATTGCGGCAGCACTATTACCCGTCTTACAGCCCTTCAATATGCCCGAGATGACATACCCACTCTGAACGATGCTCTTGAAATGGTGCGTAAGAAGCGGAAAGCATTTTACTTTGCGCCTTTAACGCCGCTAATAGGAGTATTTTTATTCGGTCTCTGCAGCCAATTAGCTGGCTTAGTAGGTTCAATACCCTGGGTTGGCCCATGGATACTTGCAGTACTGATACCTTTCGCGGTCTTGCCGGGAACTATTGTTCTGGTCTTTATCGCTGTATTAGGTGTTCTGAGCTTCGGCCTTATGATGCCTGCAATCAGCATAGGGGGGAAAGATGCTTTTGAAGGTTGGAGCAGCGCTTACAGCTATCTGCTTTGGGGGTTCAATAAATTTATTTCTTACTCTGTTTTGGCATTAATACTGGGGGTAATCAGTATAGTGGCTGCGGCAGGAATTTCGGAACTCTTCATTTTGATATTGAACAGAACTTTATCTATCGGTCTTATAGAGGGTGATATTATCTCGGTGGTGACTAACGATACCGGCATTTTCCGTTTGTCCCTGCTCCCTGTTGCAGAAACCGATATCGGTTTGCAAGTGGCTTCCTGGGTAACGGTTATCATCGCTTTAATTATACGACTATTAGTGCCCGCCTTCGCTTTTTCTTATTTATTCACCTCCAATACCATTATATGTTTCCTGATGCGTAAGCATGTTGATAAAATTGAAGTTGATGAAGTTTATTATGAAGAGGAGTCTATTGAAGATGAGTCGGAAGAGGGAGAGGTCGATGAAGATGATATTTCTGAGGCATCAGCGCCGGATGAACAAGCTGATGAAAAGGCTGAATCGGATGAAATGCAAGATGAAGAATCAACATCAGGTAATGCTGGATTATCGGCAGAAGAGGATAAGGTTCATGAAGCCCGAGCAAACCAGGAACCCGTAATCGAATCTGAAGCCGATCACGAGCAGGGAAAAAGCGAAATCGAGACTGATGGCGACGGTAATGCTGATGATGAAGCTGATTCAGACGTAAAAGATGCCGAATCAGATACTGATGTTGATGATCAAAATGCGGAGGAGGAGGAAAATGATTCAGAAAAGGAAGAACGTAAGGATGATTAACCGAATGTTAAAAAGGAGATGCAAATGAACAACTGCAAGATCGATGAGAATAAAGATGATTGCCCTTGTTCTTTTACAAGCTGCGGTAAACATGGGGTTTGTTGTGATTGTCTCCGTTCTCATTTAAGCAAAAAACAACTTCCTGCCTGTGCGTTCCCTCCTGGCACTGCCGCCACATCTGAACGTTCAATAGAGGAGTTTGTCAATTTATTTCAACATAAAGGTGGAGATTGGCTCTAATAAGTGGTTAATGATCTTGCATTGCGGTTGGGGGTTTTATTTACTGCAAGTCTGTTATCGGCTTTCTTCAGTGCGGCTGAAACTGCGCTTTTTAGCCTGCGTTCAGAGGAGCTTGAACGTGAAAATGTGCAAGGCAGTAAAGTATTTGGGATTATAACAAAGCTGCGCGGTCGGCCGGAGCATTTATTGACGACTATTGTTTTGGCTAATATGGTATTCAACCTCCTTTTTTTCAGTGTATCCTACCTCCTTATCTATCAATACCGCAGTTCTCTATCATATTTTATGGTTTCTGCTGTTAGTGCAGGGAGTCTTCTTTTCCTCATCGTTTTTTGCGAAGTTATCCCCAAAAACCTCTCAGTTGCTTATGCTAAGCCTTTCAGCGTATTAGCTGCTTATCCTTTATTCATATTGCAAAAAATATTGTGGCCGATTTTACTCCCAGCTGAAAAGTTGACTTCTGCGTTCTCTAACTCTGCTGTCAGACTGCTTCCGGAACAGCCCAGCCTGCATCAGATGGAATTGCGAACTTTGATCGAACTCAGCGAAAGGGAAGGCGTTGTAGAGGAAGATGTTGCAGAGATGATAGCTGAAGTACTCGAGCTTTCTGACATATCAATCAGGGAAATTTTAATACCCAGGGTTGATATGGTGTGTTTTGAGAAAGGGACATCTGCCGAAGAGATAAAAAATATTTTTAAAGAGAGCAAGCATACGCTTCTGCCGGTTTATGAAGGACGGATGGATAATATGTTGGGTGTTATTCATCTGCGTGATTTTATTTTTGCTGATGAAGCCGATTTTGATGTCCGATGCATAATACGAAAGATTCCTTTTATGCCTGAGTCTGCATCCGCCGAAGTCGCTCTCTATAATATGAGGGATAAACAATGTCGAATGGTCTTTGTTGTTGACGAATACGGCGCTCTGGAGGGGGTCTTGACTATCGAAGATATTATCGAAGAGGTGGTGGGGAACATTAAAGATGAGTTTGATGAGGTAGAAATACCAACAGTGAACAAAATTAATGAGTCTGAATAGCTCCTGCGTGCCGATCTCAGCATCCGGGAGTGGAAAGAAGCATTCGCTATCGGAACTGATATCGAATTGCCGGCGGATACTGTCGGGGGGTTGGTGATGACGCTGCTTGAGAAAATACCTGCGCCCGGAGACAGAGTTGTTTATAACAATCTTGAATTCGAAGTCAAAAAAATGCACGGAAGGCGGATTCGCACTATAAAGTTAACGTTATTGTGAAC
>PUNP01000896.1 GCA_003551785.1 Candidatus Brocadiaceae bacterium
CCCCACAGAATCGCTCACAAGGCGATCTTTGAACGGTGCAAGGGGTGTAGGCACCTCGGTTTTAATTCCCGAAGATTTATTCTTGTCCGTATTGTGCTTTTTCGGGCATGGCGTCGAGGTGCAGGGGCCGGAGGATATCCCAGGCGACTGAAAGCTGCAGAATGATCCGATGCCGCCGCAATCGTCTATTCAGGCAACTCGGGTTCCTGTAATTGATAATTTTCGGGGGGATCAAATGTATTTTCAGGTAAATCTTCGGATTCAATTTTGGTCAAAGTCGTTTCAGCAACGCGCTGGTCACTGTCATCGTAGTGAACCGTAGAAATCAACATTCCTTCCAGTTCCCCCTCCACCTCACGACGGATAAACGAGACTTCCATATAATCCTGATAAACGCTGTCCTCAAAGACACTACGTAATGAGTTGACGAAACTGGTCATAGAACTGTAGGCCGGTTCCAGGACATCTTTATGTTCGATGTTTTCCCAGTCAGTAACCCAGAGGTCCCCTACTTTTTGGGAATCCCGCAATATTTCCGTCTTTCGGCAGGGATAATTGCTAATATCCTTTGTTTCATCCGTGTGATTGTATTCCAGGTCCTTTTCCTCATCAACGGCTAAGCCATGCTGCTGCATTCTTTGCTTCATCATCGTCTCCACCATTTGCCGCTGCTGATCCGGCATATTCTCAAGCTGTTCCTTCATTTGCTCTATCTGTGATTTTATATCGGCCAGAAGCTCTTCATCGATTTGGATATATGTCTCTTGCTCCTTATCCACCAGCCAGAGCAGTTCTTTGTCGCCTCTGAAAATGAAGTAACTTTGCCTGTCTTCTGGTACGACTTTGACTTTCTCCCCGGATATATACACTCTGGAAGTCATTTCTTCCGTCTGATGTTCATCATAAGTCACCGATTCAATATGCAACACCAGATCGACCGCTTCTTCCGCTGCGGCTGTTGCCGTAACAAAACTGAAAATCGTGACAAAACAAAAAATAACAGTCAGTGTGATTTTTCTGAACATGTCTTCCTCCTCTTCTGTGGTGTTTTTGAATCTTACCGTTGCCCGTTCACATAAGGTATGGAAGTTTTCCAGCCCGAATTCCGGTTCAGAACAAAAATGAAAAGCGAAGGTTCCATCAGTTAATGGATCGATCCATCGAAACTGCAAAATATGTTTTGGATGAGACCCATCTCCCCGCTCTTTAACCTAACATATTATGTTATATGACATTAAAGCCCGGTTGTCAAACGATGATTTTTTGTTTTTAGTCAAAGGCAACGGAAATGCCCACTTTTGCAGCAAAAATTTTCCCAATCACCCTTTGAAAATCATCCCGCAATGGCATTCAATTCCGCATTATCCCAACTCGATTGTGTTTTTTCGGGCATGGCGTCGAACAATCGTATTCGAATCCCGGCACCTCGACCATTCCCCCAAAATCATCCGGACACAGAATGTGGTTTTCCGGGCCAATTCGGGATGGATGCTCCCGAATTGGCATTGCTTTTGGAGCAGTACCACAACTTGGGAGCACCAGCAGCTTGCCAGCTTCCTTTCTGGAGCAGCGTTTTCATCGCATTCCGAGCCAGCAAGACTGGCGTCCGTTTCCGGCAAAGGCTAATGCGCCGCAAAGCGATAAAAAGGGGGCCTTTATGACATTACTTGCCTTTTCCCCTTTTTCGTTTGACTTTTTTGGCCATTCTTACTTTTTCCAGATAACTGCTCACTTTTCTTCTTCTTTTTCTATTTTTGTTCATATTGAAACCAATTTTCATCAAGAAACAGTTCTGTAGATGACAGTAATAATAAGAATCATAAAAATCAGGGCTATTATCGCAGCTAAAATGCCACAGGTTATCTCGAGTTTCTTGCGAATCTCTTTTTCCGGTTCAGCATTCGAAGGTTCCGTATTTCTATTGTCCGCTTCCGTTTTTATTGCGTTTTGATAGCACTGATCACAGAGATACACGTAATGCGGGTAGTCCACCCACAGCCCTATATCTCCCAAGGCGGGGTCTTTTGATACCCATTCCGCTGTTCTGCCTTCCACTCCATGCGCTCGGCAAAGGTCGCATGGCACGGGTGCGTTTTTGAATTCTTCGGGGTCAAGACCTTTTAAAGCTTTGCGGAACAGTTCCTTTGTGGCGGGTTTGAGGGGCGTTTTTTGTTTTAAAAATTCTATCTGCTCTTCCATCCGCCTTTTTTCCCCACCCTCGTCCACCGGTTCGAAATCTGATCGTATCAGTTCCTTTGATGATTTCTTCATTTTTGGGGTCCTCTTTTCAAAACGGGATGTTATAAGTTTTTTTAAAACTGTGATAAAGCCCGTAGTGTGACGTTTCACTGGATATACATAAATCATTTCGGCGGGAGAGGTTTACCCAAAACTTTATCAATTTTTGCTTTCGGTTCTTTGAGATCGATCCAACTTGCGTTTCGCATATCTTCCAGGTCATGTCCTACTTTGAAGTAAATCCTGGTTCGGTCCTCCTCCCGTTCTGTTGCATAACAGATTGCCCGGCTCAGGTTGAGAGTGATATCGCGTGTAATCTGGCGTCCCTGACTATCGGTCTCTTGATATTTCCCCTTTATCCACATAACTATTTATCTCCTTTATAGTGAAATGAATTTGCACAATCGCTGAATACGTCTGAAATTCCGCGTTTCTTCAGCGCTCGATCAATTCGTTTTTCTCTTATCCTCAAGTTGTTTCCGATGTGCCATCAGTTTGACGTAATCTCTCGGTTCCATATCAACGATTCCTTCTGTATATGGTTCGGGACACTCTTCCTTTTGTTTTTCCACGGTTAAGCCCTCCTGATTTTTTCCGCACGCGAATCGTTTGATTTTCAGCCGGCCGCGTTCCGTGTCGAAA
>PUNP01000033.1 GCA_003551785.1 Candidatus Brocadiaceae bacterium
ATATTATTATCTGCCTGATCCATCAGGCCAACTACCTGCTGGACCGACAAATAGAGAAACTGGAAAAAGACTTTATCGAGAAGGGCGGCATCAGAGAACGCATGATGAAAGCCCGCCTCAAAAAACGCCAACAAAACAAAAAACGCCAACAAAACAAAAAACAGGAATCCTAATTCCCGTTCGTCCTCTACGTCCTATCTGTCCTATTCGTCCCATAAGCTATGAAAACGACAAAAACCAAACGTGGAAAGCATAGGTCTGACGGGAAATTGTTGTCAGATGGGGAGATGACGGATATTTTGGATGACTTTGAGAACGAACAACCAGAAATCTACCATGCAATTTACGGGATGTTCTCAGATAGTATAGCCGAAAAAAATCGCGATATGGCCAATCTGTTCCTTGACCTTTGTTTTGATATTATTTGGATTTATCGAAAAGCCTTTGGCAAACCACCGATATTGAAAAATGGTGCGGAATGGATGATAAATGCCTTGTCGATCTTGGATGCTGAGTTGAAATCTTTATCTGAAAATAACCCCATGAATGAATCTTCAAAAAGTAAGCTTCGAACACGATTTTTTAAGCGAAGTCGGGACTCGGCA
Organism: Candidatus Brocadiaceae bacterium; assembly: GCA_003551785.1. The sequence goes on from PUNP01000033.1 coordinate 606, forward strand.
ATCCAAATGGAAATTTTGGAGTATCTTGAGTCAGAGGTGGTAAAATATGCATCCTTTAAAAAAGATCGCCTGGCTGCTATAGAAACAACGAATAATTTTCTTTTTGTCGTGACAAGGATAATGGCGGAATTGTATTGTAGAAAAGAATTGTAAATGTGCCAACTATTCGGGGAGATTCGCCTTGACATTACGGACAGAAGATTTTATGATATAGAATGAAATTAGAGCGCGCCTTCTGAATACAAACAACAATCCGTTTCGTAGGGAACGAACCGCGATGGCAGAAAAAAAGCTGTCTTGGATATTTTAATTATCCAGGGATACGGTTTGTAATTATAACAATACATGGAGATACATGGTATGAAACTGAAAGTCGTCATCCACAAGGCCGAAGAGGGGGGCTACTGGGCGGAAGTACCGGCCATTCCCGGCTGTGCGACGCAGGGTGAAAATCTGCGCGAACTCATTGAGAACGTATACGAGGCGGTTGATGGATGTCTCAGTATTGATATGGATACCGTCCACTTGAATCCCAACGATGAAGTGATGGAACTGGCCGTTTAACATGAAAACGATCAGCGGCAAACAGATGAGTTCACTGCTTGAGAAGAAGGGGTGGACGTTGGTACGAATCACAGGAAGCCATCACATATTTACGCGACCGGGAAGCAATTTAAGGATCACTGTTCCTGTGCACGGGAATCGTGATCTGAAGACAGGGTTGCAACGTGCCATCATGAAACAAGTCGGAATCACTGAACAGGAGTTATAGGACCCAATGACGAGGAAGTTATAATCTCCGGAGGTATAGCCATGCCACTACAGTTAGACTTGCCTATGGGAAAAATTGAGTCATTTTGTCGCAGGTGGAAGATACGGCAAATGTGGTTGTTCGGCTCTGTGCTGAATGAGGATTTCGGGCCGGCAAGCGACTTGGATGTCATGGTAGATTTCGCGCCTGAAGCCGGGTGGAGCCTTTTGGATTTAGTGGGGGCCGAACAGGAACTGAGCGTGATTATAGGTAGGCCGGTGGACCTAATCGAACGACAGTGCGTGGAACAAAGCGCCAACTGGATTCGACGCCGCAATATCCTTGAGAATGCGAGGACTCTATATGTGGCGTGATGAGGCAACACTATTGGACATAGCACAGGCGGGAGGCAGGATTGTCACCTTTGTCGAAAATGTGGATGAAAAATCTTTCAAAGACAACGCGGAAAAGCACAGGGCCGTAGTGTCTCAACTGCTTATAATCGGTGAAGCTGTGACACGCTTGTCCGATGAATTTACGTCCTCGCATCCTGGAATCGAATGGGGTAAAGTCGCTGGGATGCGAAACCGTCTTATACATGGTTACGACAAAATCCGATGGGAGCTTGTGTGGGAAACCGCGACGAAAGCCGTGCCGAAATTGCTTTCGTACATTGACCCTCTGCTTCCGCGGGAGGGATAGTAGTTTAAGTGATAACTTACTATTACTGTTTTATACGCCGGGGGCGGTTATCGAGGGCCGCACCCGAAAACGCTACTTCTTACGTGACTTGTTGACCAAGCGACTTATCCCACCGCCGGCTTGATGGATAGGACTGACAGGACGAAATAAGACTTATAGGACGAATAGGACCGATAGAACATGCCTAAAATTTGAAATATACCCAACCTTGCAGTAAAATTAAAGTACTTTTCTCTGTGCGTCTTATTTGTCCTTTCTGTCCTATTCCCTGAGGGACTAAACAATGTCTGAGAATTGAGAGGGCTTTATCCCGCCGCACGGCGGATACCGCAATCTCCTCTCCTACCGTAAAGCGAAGATAATTTTTGATGCCAATCTGTGCTTCTGTGAGCGGTTTATTGACAGAAGAAACCGTACATTCGACCAGATGGTGCAGGCGGCGCGCTCGGGCAAGCAAAACATCGCTGAAGGGAGCGAGGCGTCCGGAACGTCAAAATCAACCGAGATCAAACTGACCAAGGTCGCACGAGCCAGCCTCGAAGAACTGCTCGAAGACTATCATGATTTTCTGCGCAGCTGCGACTTCGCGCTTTGGGACAAAGACGGCAAACCCGCGCTTGCTGTGCGCAGGATTGGCCGCGCCGAAGACGAGTCCTATGATTTCTATCGCTCCTACATCGAAAACCGAATGCCGGAAACGACAGCCAATATTATTATCTGCCTGATCCATCAGGCCAACTACCTGCTGGACCGACAAATAGAGAAACTGGAAAAAGACTTTATCGAGAAGGGCGGCATCAGAGAACGCATGATGAAAGCCCG
>PUNP01000445.1 GCA_003551785.1 Candidatus Brocadiaceae bacterium
ACCACTCCATCTTCCCGCTGTGCATAACTTCCGGCACTGTCTTTAGTATCGGCCGGCGGGACGCCGAAGAGCATGACGCCTGGGCATTTCAGCGTTTCGCATTTCTCAGCGAGGCGGTCGGCCGACATGCGGCAGACGCCGGGCATGGTGTCAATACTTTCTGTTTTCCGGGTGCCTTCAACGGCGAAAAGCGGAAGTATCAGGTCGTCGGTGGTAAGAGTTACACCTCGTGCCAGGCGTCTCAGGGCATCGGTTCGCCGTCCTCTTCGCATCCGTGTTTTGTAGTTCATGGTGTCCGTATAGTTTTATTAAGGTTTTTCCGCTTACAAAAGGAGCTGAAAGACGGATGATGTTAGATGAAACCGGCAAAACATATCCTGCGATCTAACTAAATACAAGTTTCGCTCTTTTTTGATTATTTCGGGTTCCAGGGATAGATTCCAGAGCAGCAAAACGCAATTTTTTTATCCAGATCGTTTAGCTATCAGATCCCTGACGGCGGGTACCAGTTCATTCGGCACATCAATGAAAAGGTGTGGGAAGTATCATCCCATGCCGCTTCGTCTTCTGCTACGGCCTCATCTTCCGACTGGTTCTCATAATGATCGAGAATACGTTTTACACGTTTTTCATCCCAGCCGGCTGGAAATTTGTTTTTTTTCTCTTTATAGAACCGAATGTGCATGGCAATCCCGACTCCCGAATCATGAGGACATGATACCGTTATTGTAACACAGTAGTTGCGTAGCGTCAAAAAAAATGGTTTAAAATTTTCAGGCCGTGTCGGTCAATATATCTACCCGATCTTTTCAAAAGCCCGCTCTACGGCATCGACAGTTTTGGACACAGTATCTTCACTATGCACCGTGGACAAAAAGTTCGTCTCAAAAGCGGAGGGCGACAGGTATACCCCTTCGCTCAACATGGCACGGTAGAACCGGGCAAACCTCTCTTCTTCGGTATTCTGAGCATCGCTATAATTGGATATATCGCCGGAAGTGAAGAACAAACTGAACATGGAAGCGATTTGGGAAACTTTCACATCAAGTCCGGATTGTTTTGCCGCGTTGACAATGCCGCCGCACAGTTGATCGGCATGCTTTTGGAGGTAATCGTAAGGCGCTACATGCTTGAGCATATCGAGCATGACGATTCCGGCGCTGACCGAGATGGGGTTGCCTGACAGGGTGCCGGCCTGATAGACATCGCCAACGGGGGCCAGCATGTCCATAATTTCTTTTTTGCCGCCGAAAGCGCCGACCGGCATCCCTCCGCCGATGATTTTGCCCAGACAGGTGATGTCGGGCGTTACTCCGTAATATTCCTGCGCGCCGCCGTAGGCGAGGCGGAAGCCGGTAATGACTTCATCGAATATCAGCACCGCACCGCAGCGGTCCGCCAGATTTCTCATATGTTCCAGGAACCCCGGCTCGGGCGGTATAACTCCGCAGTTGGCCATAACGGGTTCTGTAATTATCGCCGCCAGGTCGTCGCCATGTTCCCTGACGGCATGGTCGAGTTTTCCAGGATCGTTAAACGGCAGCACGATGGTATGTTTCACGAAATCGTCGGGCACCCCCGCGCAGTCGGGGATGCCGAAGGTGGCCGCCCCCGAACCGGCCCTGCCCAGCAGATGATCGGCATGGCCGTGGTAGGCGCCTTCAAATTTTATTATCTTATCCCTGCCGGCATATCCGCGCGCAAGCCGCACGGCGCTCATGGCGGCTTCGGTGCCGGAGCTTGTAAGGCGCACCTTATCGATCGAGGGGACGGCTTCGGCTATCAGCTCCGCCAACTGTATCTCTTTACGGGTGGCCGCGCCAAAACTCGTGCCATCTTTTACAACCTTCTCAAGTTCCAGCGTCAAAAGATGATAGGCATGACCGGCGATCAACGCCCCCCAGGACATGCAATAGTCGATGTATTCGTTCCCCGATTCGTCGTAAATATACGGGCCCTGCCCCCTTTCAATAAAAACGGGATCGATGCCGATGGATTTGAAAGAACGCACGGGGCTGTTCACCCCGCCCGGAATAACTTTTTTTGCCTCTTGAAACAGATCCTTATTTTGCATATTTACACCTTTGCAATGGGAGAAAATTATAACTCTTTACTTTTTATCTAATCCGAACATTTCATGTGTTACGTTGATTGCTGCCGGCACAGTACTGCGCAAGGCCGAGAAAAAAAGGAAATATCTGCAAATCCACAGTGTCCTGAAAGGACACAACATACCAGCCCAGGGTGACAACCCTGGGAATACGTTGCACCGTCAACAATCCGTCCTGAAGGGACGGCACATATGTCTTAAGAGCAGTATGTTGCGCCCTTACAGGGCGCGGTCGTATGGTTATTTCTGATCCCAGGGTTGTCACCCTGGGCTTGTATGTAATGCCTTTTCAAGGCAATAAGGATTTTTATTTTATTCCCGTATATCGACAATTTTCTGTCGATGTACTGCAACTAAGTGCCTACGCATTTTCAGAGACTCCGCTCTGAAAATGGGGCACCTTGCGGTGCAGTACAGATAAATAATCAATTTCAAATTATCAATGTCCAATTATCAAATAAAACTTTCGCCGATCGCCGATTGCGACTTGTTTGCAGACCGCGATGTCGTTTACTTGGACATTGGACATTGATCATTGGATATTGAATATTTGTCTTTTTTCTTCTTTCCGTACATCCTCATTTTGTTAACGATGTGCGGCCACTAAGCGCCTAACGTGGTGAAAAACACGCCCCCCCACTTTCAAGGGGCCGAGATACAATTACTACCTGACATCCTTCAGTTCTGTTTCGGAAGTGCCACCTAGTATAAGTATCATACCTGATATCCCAGCGGTATAACAAACCAATTCCCAATTATTTCCGATGAG
>PUNP01000074.1 GCA_003551785.1 Candidatus Brocadiaceae bacterium
GCAACCAGCATGTTGATTGTATTGGGCATCTTACAGGTCGAATGCTCAACAGCCGTGAAGCGTATCCTGTGAGAGTGTCTAAGATTATCGAAACTTGTGCTGAGTGCTCTACAGCTTTAGAACTTAACGCGCATCCGGTACGGCTTGATATAAATGATATCACGTGCAGAGAGGCGAAAAGTGCAGGAGTGAAGGTGGCTATTGGCAGCGATGCGCATAATGCCCGGCAATTGGAATTAATAAAATACGGGGTGGCTGCCGCCCGAAGGGGATGGTTGGAAAGTGAGGGGGTTCTGAATACACTTTCGGTCAGCGAATTGATAGGTTAGTTGAAGTCGGTTTTAGCAAAAAGAATCGGAAGTTGAAACAGCTGTTTCAACTTCCGGGATATCTTAAAAAAAATATGTCATGAGAACCGCCAATCATTCACTGCCATACCTGATTGCTTTCCCTTTAACTGTGATCGATTGAGTCTGGAACAGCAGGAAGTTGCGCGTTTTTGCTTCGTATCGGGGAGCAATTAATGCATCGGCATCCGGTACGGATTCAATAGCATTATAGATAGCTGCCCGCATTACACGGTTATGGGCAATTGGATCATAAGCCCGGAAATAATTTGTCCTTCCAGCAATAAAACCTGCTTTGTTTTCCATCCCGATCGGTATGATCCCTAAAACCATAACACCGGAAGAACTTCCCTCTGCGGAACCTATGACTTCCCAGGTCGTATTAGTCGAAATCTTCAGTTCCGGTTGGCCTTCAGGAATAGCAGTAGAAAGACCTGAGCAACCGATAATGGTGAACATTGTTATACTTGTCACCATTAACAATACTCTATTCAACATGATTGTTCTCCTGATAAGATTAAAATTTTTTGTAAGTAAACAGTCAAGTATTACACATTACTGACATGATAGTTAAAAAATGTGCATTTGTCAAGTGATTTTTGTTTATGATGCCGGAGATGCATTTTTTTCCAGTTTTTCGATTTTTTCCCGTATAGCGGTTGCATGCCAGCTTTCGTTCATAGCAAATTGTTCAAACATCTCCGATATAATTTCAGATTTACATTCCCGAGAGTATTGTCTGTAGAGCTTAACAGCTTTTTCTTCATGCACTAAAGCGTCTTTAAGCCTTATTAAATCATTGTCATTGGGCATTTTTCTCTCCCGTATTTCAAGTATTTTTAAGAGTCTTGATTGAAAATATGCAATGAGGACTTACCATTGCTTTAGTCAGTATACCGTTACATTATACATTCGTCAACTGTATTAATGGGAATAGGCAAGCCATTTTGATTAGACGGGCCAACTTTGGGATCAAATACGTAAAAATTTATTGATTCAGATGCACGATTATGTGGTTGAATATTGTTTTTTTTTACTGTCGGTGATATGATATTATTTAGTTTTCTAACGTAAAATATCACTCAATTAACAGAATACTATATGTGGCAAGGAAGGTTATTACCTGCAATGTTTGATAGATTTTTTTTTATTAAGTTGGCATGCGCTATTCTGAGCGGTGTTTTGCTTTACCTTTCGTTTCCCCCGATCGATTGGTGGTGGCTGAGTTATATAGCTTTAGTGCCTATCCTTTTCGTCATTCCACGAACTTCTTCTTTACCCAAATGCCTGTTTTACTGTGCGGTTGCAGCCCTTTTTTTTTACATCCCGGCGTTAGTCTGGCTGGCTGCCGTGGCGGTTGGCGGCTGGCTGCTGCTTGCCGTCTATATTGCCGCCTATTTCTGCATATTTTGCCTTCTAGCCCGTCAATTACATAAGTCCAATATTCCTTATTATCCACTGTTCCTGGCTGTTATCTGGGTGGCTTTGGAATTTATTCGAGCTCACGTTATTACCGGTTTCCCCTGGCTTTTTTTAGGGCATACTCAATACCGGTTTACTGCTATGTTGCAACTCGCTTCCCTGACCGGCGCATACGGCATATCTTTCCTGTTGATTTTTTGTAATGCTGCATTGGCGGAATTTTTGCATGATTTGGTCTCCCTGTATCGTGAATTACCCGGCAATGATGATTTTTTAAAAGGAGTAATGGTCATCAAATCTAAAAAAAGCCTGATTTGCGCTTTAATCTTAATTTTTCTTTCAGCGGGCTACGGGGCTGCAACTTTGAATCGCTTTGAAACCGAACAAGGTCCGGTAGTCGGAGTGGTGCAAAATAATGTTCCGCCCGAACTGCCACCGTCGGAGATAATTGAAATATATAATTTAACGCAGCAGCAAGTAGCTGAATTATCAGAATCCGAACGTGATATACTTCTTCACCGCCTCGCACAATACAGGAGTGAGCGGGAACAGAAATGGTATAACGGAGTAGAGCGCGCTGTGCAGTTGACTAAACAATTAGCAGAAGATAATCCTGTTCTTATCGCCTGGCCTGAAACGGCGGTGGATGTGCCTTTGAACCCCGAAGCACGCCCTTATCTTGATTCTGGTGAATTAAAAAGACATGAATTCGCTTTAAACGAAATAAGACAACTCACTGATAAATTGAATTGCCACTTACTGGTGGGCGCTCTTGATTTAAAAACCGACGGTTCTCTTGAGGGCCGCACGTCGAACAGTGCCTTCTTGTTTAACCCGGAAGGTGAAATAATTGGCAGCTATGATAAGATGCACCTCGTTCCGTTTGGAGAATATACGCCCTTAAGAGGGTTTTGGCCCTCTCCTGTGCGCCGGATGCTCGACAGCTTTGCTATTGCACAATCCGTTCCGGGAAATGAACCGGTAGTTTTTCAGGAACCTTTGACTTTTGCTGCAGCTATTTGCTATGACAACGTATTCAGCCCTCTGATGCGTAAATTCAGAAGAAAAGGGGCTGAAGTTTTGATAAATATCTCCAATGAAGGTTGGTA
>PUNP01000164.1 GCA_003551785.1 Candidatus Brocadiaceae bacterium
GACGATATGGGGCTGGGAAAGACGATCGAAACCCTGGGCTTTTTAAGCATGATACGTCACCGTACCGCTGAGCCGTCGCTGCTTGTGCTGCCGGCTTCCCTTATAGGAAACTGGTGCGATGAAATCCAGCGCTTCCTGCCCGATTTGAAAACCTTAGTTTTCCATGGTTCCGCAATGAGCACGAGTGAACGCGAAGAAATGGGCGAAACGGAATTAAATCAGTATGAATTGGTCATCACCACCTATGGAATCGTTCATCGCGACGACTGGCTTCGGGAACAGAAATGGCATTACGTGATTCTGGACGAAGCACAGGCGATAAAAAACCCCCGCACCCTCCAAACCCGCGCCGTAAAAAAATTGAACTGTCATAATCGCATAGTCCTGACCGGTACACCGGTAGAAAATCGCCTTGCCGATCTGTGGAGTATTTTCGACTTCCTTAACCCCGGATTATTGGGCAGACCGAAAAAATTCAAAGAGTTGGTAAAAAGCATACAGGATTCAAAAGATGGCTACGCCCGATTGCGGCAAGTAGTCAGCCCCTATATCTTGCGGCGACTCAAAACAGACAAGTCAATCATCAACGATCTGCCGGAAAAAGTGGAGATGAAATCCTACGCCGATTTGTCCGAAAAGCAGGTGATCATCTACAAAGACCTGGTGGAGGGCTTGAAATATGCTATTGAGGAAGCTGACGGCATCCAGCGACGCGGGCTCGTGCTGGCCTCGCTCATGAAATTCAAGCAAATTTGCAACCATCCGGATCAATACTCCGGCGCCGGCGGCTATAAAGAGACCGACAGCGGCAAGTTCAAACGGCTCAGAGAAATATGTGAAACCATCGCCGAAAAGCATGAACGGACGTTGGTTTTTACTCAGTTCCGGGAAATAATTGACCCTCTGGACAATCTACTCGAAAATATCTTCGGCAAGCCCGGATTTACACTGCACGGCGGAGTGCCGGTGAAAAAACGCCGAAACATTGTTGAAGAGTTCCAAAACTCCCGCGATTATGTCCCCTATATAGTATTGTCTGTGAGAGCCGCCGGCGTTGGTCTGAATCTTGCCAGGGCTAACCACGTGATCCACTTCGACCGCTGGTGGAACCCGGCAGTGGAAAATCAGGCCACTGACAGAGCTTTTCGCATAGGCCAGACCCGCAACGTATTGGTGCACAAGTTTGTTACTAAGGGGACTATTGAAGAGAAGATCGATCAGATGATTTACGAAAAAAAAGAATTATCGGAACAAGTGATCTCAAGCTCTTCCGACGAATCCTGGATAACCGAGATGAACGATAGGCAGCTCATGGACATGTTTACCCTGAACCCGTAACTGGTTGCGCTACCGGTCGCTTTCCGCGCCGGGAGCGCTATGCGAGAAGGTAAGTCCTCAGTGAACCACGTTGTTCCTCCACCGTGCCCTGTGCCGGTGGGATGACGATTAAGCACTACGAGGCGCCAACGCCCTAAACTCCGCCGTTAATCCGCACGGCCCGCTCCTCCGGCTCTTGCCCTTTTATAACACAATGCTTTTCACACTCTCCTGAGCAAGAGCCGGAGGAGCGGGCCGTGCGGATTTACGGCTAAGGTTGTAAGTTATAGACACGTAATGCTTAATCGTCATCCCACCGGCACAGGGCACAGTGGAGGAACAACGTGGTTCACTGAGGACTTACCTTTGGCATTCCGAACGAGGTGTATGCAACCGGAGGAAACAGATTTTACAGTTTCTGTTCATGAAATTCTGTCCGGATTCACATAAGCCGTAAGCCTTTCACCACGCACAAAACCGCATAGGGTTATGCCGCAGTGCCGGGCGGTCTCCGCAGCCAACGAGGATGGCGCTGAAACGGCAGCCATCAATTCGATGCCCGCGTTGGCGGCCTTGAGCGCCATGTCGAAGCTTACCCTGCCCGACAGCATAACGCCGCAGCCCGTGGTGGTTTTTCCCCCCAACAGGGATTTTCCGATCACCTTATCGAGTGCGTTATGCCGCCCTATATCCTCCGCAAACGCTTTTATCTCGCCGTTATCGTCGAATACAGCGGCAGCATGGGCGGCGCCGGTTCGGCTGAAAAGCTTCTGTCTGGCATGCATGGCGTTCGCCACGCCGATAAGAGTGGGATGTGAGACATGCATGGACTCGCCGACCGGCTTCAAATCCGACAGAAGAGCGTCGATGTCGTAGCTGCCGCACATCCCGCATGAACTGGGGACGATCAGGTTGCGTACCTCCGGCAGGTCCCCCGGGCCGGCGGAAAGGCGTATCTCGATGGCCGCGTCATCGTCCTCACAGTGGTGCATCAGCAGTATATCATCGATTCCGCCGATAAGGTTTTCGGAATACAGGAAACCGACCGCCAGCGCCCTGGTATCGCAGGGCGTGCACATGAGCATATAGTTCCCGATCCCCTTAACGGCGAGAGTAAGGCACTGTTCGACGATCAGTTCGCACCGGTCCACTTCGCCATCAGGCCTCTCACCTGAAATTCTTATTGCTTTTGCTGGTTCAGTGACCTGATCCGTTTCATACTGTCGTGTTTTGCTTTGACGCATATCTGTTCCAATAGTTTGATGCAAAGTCCACAATGATAACTCACTAATGCAGGGAAAGACTTGTTTTTTAAAGTGATTATAAGTGAATCGTCGGGGCGGATCAATCAATATGAGTTATGTATCATTCGAAAGTTGACTTATCCAATGATACTGTTTATAATTCTGGTATATAAGATGTGAAGTGATACATTAAAGGTAAGTCCTCAGTGAACCACGTGGCATCCTATCACACCGTAAATATTCAGTGAATCACGTTACCGCCGGGCTTGTCCCGGTGGAGCGATATTTCTGCACTACAAATGGATCC
>PUNP01000802.1 GCA_003551785.1 Candidatus Brocadiaceae bacterium
AGAAAGCGGGGGCGCCGAATGCGCCGTCGGGATTCCCCGCACAATGCCTCCCGGCCGGACGGGGAAAACGTATTTCAAGCCGCTGACCAGAAATTCCTGAAGGGATTTTCGATTAACTTCTTTTTTGTCCCCAATCAAAAGGCCGGACATGGCTAGCCGGGCGAGGGCCTCGGAGATTCCCGAATGGCTCATATAAAGACTGCCGGCAAGATCCTTCTGCATCCAGTTTTTATCGCCAAAGCAGATAATCTTTAGAATGATGACTATATCCTGTGGACGCATCCCCTTATTCATAGCAACCTCCAAAGTCTCAAAAACCTTTTTTGCATTTCGCGATTCGCGAATTGCGATATTTTATCATTCTTTGTGGGGAAAAGTCAAATCAGAGGAGACATATCACTTCAGCAAAGCTCCAGACCCTCGGCTGCCGAGCCCTGCACAACGCTACCGGTGCTTCTCCCCGAATCGGGCTGAACAGGCAGATCGAATCAGATTGTACACAAGGGACAGGGCTTTTCCCGCGCAGTGGTTCCAAAAAAAGGGGAAGAGGGATCGAACTGACTCCCTCTCTCCCCTCAGGGGCCTAAGCTGATGCGTAATTCTCAAGGGCGCCCTTGAGCCTGCGACGGATTTTCTTCATTCTCTGCCAGATAGCGTTCGGCCCAACTCCGAGTTTGCGACCGATTTCGCTGGCACTGTAGTCTCTGAGCAGGAGGTAGAACACCTGATTCATGGAATCCACACATGAGCAATTTTCGAAGTCAAATGAAAGGACGGAGCGATTGAGTGACCGACGCACCGGTCAGCAGCGGAAGCGATGAGCGGAAAATTGGCTGTTTAATTCCGGCGCGCCTATCGAACCGACCTGCCGGTAAGGAGGGAATGAGTGAGCGGAGTGCGGTCAATCACGCGGGCAAAAAACATGACAAACCGGTCTTTTTATGGTATGTCTATAAATTGGTTTGGCGTGTTTTTTTGCCGTGATCGATTCATTTTACTTTGGAAATAGCCGGCCGTTTGGCGGTGCTCATGTACAATGGATTCCATCAGGAATCAAGAGCGTGCATACTACCGAACAAACATCTTTCGCGGGGAATCACAGCGGCGCCTGGGCTGAGCATAATCTGGGCTGAGCATAATATTGAGAGCAGTTGCCTGCAGTTGTTTTTTATTCATTTTGCGAGCATAATATGGGGAGGCGAACAGGAAAAATCGAAGTCGATAGATACATATTATAGAAAAGCACTTTTCTCCAAGTCCTACAAAAAAAGAAGGGGTTACGTAATGGAAAAAATATTGGACCAGATGTTGATCGTCATGCTTGCAGGTATGCTTTTCAATGTGGTCGGTCTTGAGAGCGTTTCTGCCGGTAACAATGGTTTCGCCGGCGGGAGCGGCACTGAAGATAATCCGTATCTGCTGGAAACGCCGGAGCAGCTCAATTTCGTTCGAAACCATCTGGACGCTCACTTCAGGCAGATTGCCGATATCGATCTCGAAGGTTACGGGGATGAAGAGAAAGGTTGGAAACCGATAGGAGATGATGATAACATGTTTGACGCTACCTTTGACGGCAACGGCTTTAAGATAATGAACTTGACCATAAACCGTCCGGAAAGCGACTATGTGGGGCTGTTTAGTTTCTTGGGGCAGAACTCTGAAGTTAAAGGTGTGGCCTTAGAAGATGTTGACGTTTCAGGCTACCATCGTGTCGGTGCACTTACGGGAAAGAATGAGGGCAAGATAACAAACTGTTATATAAGAGGAAACCTGACTACTGAAGGTGGGCGATTAGGCGGACTTGCCGGTGTAAATTTAGGGACCATTTTAAAATGCTATGCCTCGATAATGATTAAAGGTCTAAGTTTTGTAAGTGGGTTTGTCGCGGATAATCGAGGAGGCTATATAGGTAAGAGTTATGCTACGGGGGAAGTTGTTGGGAAAGGTGGTGTAACCGCTGGCTTTGTGGCATCGAATAGTGGGGTTATTGCAAATAGCTACTCAACGGTAATGGTAGAGGGGGAAAGCCGTGTAGGGGGGCTTGTTGGCAGTAATTTACGAGGAACTATCATAAACTGTTATGCGGCACGAAAAGTTATGGCGAAAACAGGTGTGGGTGGGCTCGTAGGAAATAATAAAGATTATGACAGCCGTGGAAACCCCATAGTAGGAGAGGTAACAAATAGCTATTACGACAAAAACGCCACAGGCAGGGGTGATACTGGCAAGGGAACACCGAAAACCACCGAAAAAATGATGCGGCAAGAAACTTTCGAAGGATGGGATTTTGACGATATCTGGACAATTAGCGAAGGGGAAAGCTACCCCTACTTTCAATGTCAGAAAGATACAGAGGAGCCGCCGCTATCCCCTCCCCCCTCTGCAATCCCATCGGAAGAAAGGTATGAGGTTGATATCGGGCTTGTGGGAGAATTTCGCAGAGACCTTATAGCACAGTACGGTGACGAAGACATAGAGAGTTTACTAAAGGATGCAACTGTAGGCCATGTCCCAGGACGGCGTGAAATACGACTGGCTTTAATGATTCGCAAGGGCGAAGCAGTTCCGCTGATGAAAGAGAAACTCAATAAAGGAGAAATGGTATCAAATATCCTCTGGCATATTTTAAGACAATGCCGGTGGGAGGAAATGCTTCCCGCCATTTTGTCCGTGATGAATGACGAAGATCAGCCGGAGCGCAATCGTGCTCTGGCCGCTTCGGCAGCTGCAATGTTTGCGCCGGATAAGGCATTGCCGGCATTCCGAAATTTTGTTACGGAATTTGAAGACGAACAGGCTCGGCGAAGGGCGGTGTTAATGCTCGGCAGACACGGGGAACAGGGTGATATTGAACTTATCGCACCTTTC
>PUNP01000174.1 GCA_003551785.1 Candidatus Brocadiaceae bacterium
TGCGGTAAAATGCGTGTTCATCGCATCGGCGACCTTGAGGCTCTCCAGTGCTTTACGCTCTTCCAGAGCGTCGATATCAACACCCCGGTTGAGAAGTTTTTTGGTATAGATATTCCATTTCTGGAAGCGGGCGGTGAGTACGGAGCATATGATGCATGTGAACATCATGGGGACCATGATCATCGGGTCGCGGGTCATCTCGAACAAGATGATGATCGCGGTCAGGGGGGCATGCGTGGCCCCGGCGAACACCGTTCCCATCCCCACAATGGCGTAGGAAATCGGGCCGGCGGTCACATTCGGGAATATCGAGTGTATGGCAATACCGTAAGCCGCTCCCATCATCGAGCCGATGAACAGCGCCGGCGCAAAGATGCCGCCCGAACCGCCGCTCCCCAAAGTGAGCGAGGTCGCGAGAATCTTGGCGAGCATCAGCCCAAAGACGAGTTGCAGACCCAGCTTCCCGTGCAGGGCGCTTTCCATCACCGGATAACCTGTCGAATGTATTTGTGGTAGCAGCAGGGCAAGCAATCCGAGCAGAAGTCCGCCGATAGCTGCTTTGGAAGCCTCCGGCACAGGTATCTTCTCAAAAAGGTGTTCGGCCCCGTAGAGCGACCTCCCGTAGAGCATAGCCACACCCGCCCCTACAATTCCCAACCCAATATAAAAAAACAATTCCCAGTAGCTGACCATTTGATGAACGGGGATGTCGAAGATGGGGGTTGTACGCTCGAAAAGTTTGTTGGCGACAGCGGTGCCCACGACGGCCGCGACCACGATGGGGGAGAAGCTGTCCAGTTTGACTTTCTTGAGCAGCACTTCCATGCTGAAAACAACACCGGCCAGGGGGGCGTTGAATGTACCGGCGATACCCGCCGCGGCGCCCGCCCCCAGGAGTGTCTCCACCCGCTCGGGTGTCAGTTTAAGATATCTTGCCAGCGCCGAACCGAATGTCGCCCCGATCTGCACTATAGGCCCTTCACGCCCGGCGGCACCTCCGGAACCTATGCAGATTGCCGATATAACGGCCTTAAGCGGTGCCACGCGGAAGCGGATCGATCCCCCGCGCAGCGTCACCGCCTCCATTACCTCCGGTACGCCGTGGCCTTTTGCCTCCCTGACGACATACGTCACGAACGGCCCTACAATAAGACCGCCGAGCGCCGGGGCGAGCAGCCGATATTGCCAGGGCAGCGCCCTGACAGCGTCCAGAAAAGTTTCGGTTGACGTCGCGCCCCAGAAAACATATTTGAAGCCGAGTATCAGATAATGGAAGGCCACGGCACCAAGCCCCCCGACAATGCCGACGATAGCTCCGAGTATGACCATCCGGGGCATATACGTGCTGTCCAGCCTGTTATAAAGGGCTATAAGCCTGGATTGCAGAACGTCAAGAATTCCGCCAATAGAAGTTTTA
This sequence comes from Candidatus Brocadiaceae bacterium, assembly GCA_003551785.1. The sequence continues at coordinate 1,418 of PUNP01000174.1, forward strand.
TTTTCACTTTGGTTTTCAGTATTCACCGATTAACCTCACTTTATGCAGTATTTACCGGACGTTGCACCGCCGATGGCGGGCAGATACGCCTGTTGGGTATAATCTTTCACCATTCTTGCGGCGTTGAAGCGCCAGGCAAGCGTTCGGATGGCATGTTTTTGGCAAGCCACCCACTTATACGGTACGCCGTTCTCGGGGCGGTCATAGAACATCGGGACGACTGTCTCTTCCAGGATGTCATAGAGTGATTGCGTGTCCCTTTTATCCTGCACTGAAGTATCGGCATGCTCCGAGCCGTTGCCGATACAGAATCCGTTCTGGCCGTCATAAGCTTCCGGCCACCATCCGTCGAAAGTGGAGAGGTTAAGCCCGCCGTTGAGCACGACCTTCTGTCCGCTTGTCCCGCATGCTTCCAGCGGCCGGCGCGGGGTGTTCAGCCACAGGTCAACGCCCTGCACCAGATGCCGGGCGACATTGACATCATAATCCTCGATAAATATTATCCTTCCTTCAAACCTCGGGTCTTTGGTCACGTTGATGACCTGCTGCAGGAGTTCTTTCCCTTGTTTATCGGCGGGGTGTGCTTTACCGGAAAAGACCAGTTGGACGGGCATTTTTTCATTATTGATAATTTTGCTTAGCCTTTCCAGGTCTTCCAGTATTAAAAAGGCGCGTTTATATTCGGAGAATCGTCTTGAAAAGCCTATGGTAAGCGTTTCCGGATGCAGCCGCAGCTTATCATGCGGTGTCAGCAGGTTGCCTTGCCTCTTGCTGCCGCATTTTTCACAGACCCGCCTGTGTATGAACTTAACGAGCTGCGTTTTGGGTACCTGCAGATGCTCCCAGAACTCATCATCATCCAAATCATTTAACTCCTCCCAGGTTTCCGGGCGGCAGAGCCTGTCCTGCCATCCCTGTCCGAGGTGGCGGGTATAAAGATGTGCGAGGGGCACGGCCAGCCAGGAAGTCGTATGGATGCCGTTGGTGACGTAATTAACGCCGCCGTGATGGTGGGGAGTATGCGGCCACAAATCACCCCACATCTTCCTTGTTGTCTGTGCGTGAAGGGCGGAAACGGCGTTCATGTAATTCGACATTTTAATTCCCAGCACGGTCATGCAAAAATGTTCATGATGGTTATGGGGATCGACCCGCCCCAATGCTAACAAATTGTGCGGATGGATGTTTAACGCTTTTCGCATCGGTTCCAGAGTATCTTCAACCAGGGCGGGGTCGAAACTGTCATGGCCGCTCTCGACAGGTGTGTGGGTGGTAAAGACGATTTTTTGTGCGGTCTTGTGCCGTATATCTTCAAAAGCGCGTCCCTCCATTTCCATGATGCGTCGGGCATACTCAAGTATGGCGAAAGCGCTATGTCCCTCATTCAGGTGCAAGACGCCCGGGGCGATTCCCAGTTCGAGCAATGCTCTCAGCCCTCCGACGCCGAGCA
>PUNP01000107.1 GCA_003551785.1 Candidatus Brocadiaceae bacterium
GAAAAGGACTATTCTCAGCTTCATCTTGAAAAGGCCGGGGTTAATACCGGAGAAAAAGGAGAAATCGCTGTTAACCGTTATCTGCAGACCAGCACTCCGCACATTTATGCTGTCGGTGATTGCAACGGCTACAGGCAGCTTTCTCATGCAGCCATGTACCAGGGCATGGTGGCCGTAATGAATACTCTCAAACCCTGGCCTTTTAAAACCAACTTCCGAAAATCTCCCGTGCCATATACAGTGTTTACAGAGCCGCAAATAAGTCACGTTGGCCTGCACAGAGGGGAGATTGAAGAAACATCTGTTTCTTATAAAACCTTGGAGGCGAAATACGAAGACTACGGGGCGGCAGTTGCGGAAAATATCGCTTCGGGATTTGTGCGCGCCTATATAGGAAAAAGAGGAAAAATACTCGGGGCAGACATCGTCGGGGAAGGCTCCGGAGAGATGATCAACGAGTGGAGTCTGGCAATGCACAAGGGAATGAAAATCGCCGACATCATGATGACGCAGCATTCATTTCCAACCATGGGCATGTTGAGCAAACGAGTCGGGGAAAACTGGATGATGGATAAAGTGAAGTCAGGCACTGCCCGAAAAATAATAAGATTTATGCTTAGCATGAGGTAGGATAAGTTTGCTTTTTAGAAAACCTCCTTAATTTAATTATCACTTACCATTAACCTTGCAGTCTGTAATCGCTTCACAGAATATCAGAATATTATCATTATGACGGCAAAAAGCTACATAAAAACCGACAGGGCTCTTACCACCTGGCGGAAATATGCATGGATTTTCACCCTTTTGATAGCGATAGGAGGGCTATGGGAACCCAGACTCGGACTCATCGTTATCGGAGTTATGGCAGCACTTACCATAACCGCACTGTTTAAAGGGCGTTACTGGTGCGGAAACATATGTCCTCACGGAAGCCTTTACGATGTGTTGCTGCTTCCAATCAGCCTGAACAGGAAGACACCCGGATTCCTGAAAACGAAACTTTTTATCCTGGCTTTCTTTGCATTTTTCATGTTCAACTTCGGGCGTCGGGTGACTGCTTCATTCCAGGCCTGGGGTGAATATGATTTCGCGGCCAGGCTGGGGTTTGTGTTTGTCTTAACATACCTGATAGTAATGATAGTCGGCGGATTGCTGGCTGTTTTTATAAACCCGCGTGTCTGGTGTCAGTTTTGCCCTATGGGCACCATTCAGAAGGCCGCCTACCTGATAGGAAAATCCACAGGACTTTCTCGCAGTTCGGATGAATTTATCACCATTTCGGATCCGGAAAAATGCATCGGGTGCGGCAAATGCGAAAGAGTCTGTCCTTTCCAGCTGGCTCCTTATAAAAACTTTGACAGGAATCGCCAATTTCGTGATGTTGTCTGTATTAAGTGCGGAGTATGCGCGAAAAACTGTCCGCTGAATCTGCTTTCACTTGAAAAAGAGAAGGCCGACACAAAATAATCCAAATCCCTTCACTCAACGCATACCATTTCCAATTGCCTTTTGTTTTTTGTTGTTGTCTTTTGTTTTTTCCGTTGCCTTTGTCGTTACCCAGAACCGATAACCCAGAACTGAGAACCCAGAACCCAGAACTCAGAACCGAGAACCCAGAACCCATAACCCAGAACCCATAACTCAGAACCCAATTTCCAATGTAACAGAGTCGCCTGCAAATTCTTCTTTGGGAAGTTCAACTTTAATCACACTGGCATCCTTGTGCTCGATCCATTCAGCTTCCCAGGACTCACCCGCACCATCCACACGTTGGCCTGTTATTTCAAGGTGTATACTGCTCAGCCTTCTGGCCGGGTCTGATACGGTGATTTTTTCCAGTTTCCTTTCCCGTGTTTCCACCATAACAAGTGCAGGTTGTTTACATTTAAGGACGAGGCCATCTTCAAGTTCTACCTGCCCTGGCCTGTAAAAAACAAACTGGCTCAGGCCGGATTCCTTATGCCGCACAGCCTGCAGCTCAGGAGTATTGGACAGGATATCAACTTTCATATCCGTATCTGTCAACTGACTGTCGGAAATAGCCGCTCCCGGCACGACAATATATTCATACTTTGCATCTGCCGGTCTTATTCCGTGGTCCAGCCATAATTTAAAAACATCTTTTTCAACTTTTTCATGGCCGTGATGATGGCTGATATCACGCCAGTCTCCCGAAACAGTGTTGTTTTTAAGGCGAATGTCCGTTTCCGAAGGGAACAAATAAAGTGTTTCATCGTGACTGACCCACGATACGTTCTCTAAATCATGGCTCCCCCGCTCAATCAAACGCATATTGCCGTTTTGAAACACTTTAACTTCACCGTTAAGCAAAATCTGATTGACTGAAGTAGCTACCGGGTCTCGGGCATTCGATACAATCCCTGCTCCAAGACAGACATACCTGTCATCGTAAAAAAACCACGATTTGCGTGCTTTTAGAGGGTCGTGTGGGCTGACAAAATCGAAAGCCGCTATACCGTAATAACCGTCGGAAACTCCACCCACAAAAGCAGTGAGGCCTTCCTTATGGATTTCTCCGGGCTCAGGCAAAGCTTTTTTCTGAACCGCTGTGATTCCCGGCACTTTCTGCCAGTCGAATACGGGGAATATATTCACGTATTCTTTTCCTGTCCGCGTCAGGAAACTGGCCCCGTCGGCAAGGTGGTGGTTTTTCAGCCCTTCATCATTATACGGCTGTTCTACATTATGATTTCTCTCGGAATACATACGCACTGAGCAGAAAAAATCCGGCGTCTGATGGCTCATGTATTCCGAACGCCAAAAAAAAGCGTTGTACCTGTAGTCCGGCTCAAGCTCACCAGCCCGCACTTGAATCAGTTTTTTAACTTCCTGTTCCCTGTAGTCA
>PUNP01000887.1 GCA_003551785.1 Candidatus Brocadiaceae bacterium
CGGAGAGGAGAGAGGGGGAGGGGTGCAGGCGTGTAGCCGGTGAACATCGCTCCCGCCGCGCAAGGCGACGGGTGGCGGGGAAGAGAGGGGTGGGGCAGGTGCGTAGCGGCTGAACATCGCTCCGGACACGCAAGGTGCCCGGTGGCGGAGAAGTCACTTGCCACGCTAGGGGTATCCGGAGCGCTTCGCGTCGGCGGTCGGGCTTGTAAGCAAGGAAAGCAACCAAATGTATGGAAGCAACCAATGTATATGAGTAACGAACAGATCAGCGATTACAGTCAACTGGATTTTCAGATTCCGGTTCTTGGCGAGCCGTCACTTGAGTCGCCTTTGCAGCATGCGGAATTTGTTGAAGAAGACAATCGGATATCTTATTTCCAGCAGCGGAAACATATTCAGGTATGCCTTTCGGAGGGCCATGAATTACCGTCGTTTGAACCGGCCGGGCCGCGGCGGGAGATTTATCATGATCCTTCCTGGACCCGGGCTGCGATTGTTACTTGCGGCGGATTGTGTCCCGGGATCAACGATGTAATCAGAGCTTTGGTCAACACACTTTGGCATCGTTACGAGGTACGCACCATTTACGGCGTTCGTTTCGGTTACCGCGGTTTGGTTGCCGAATCCCGTTTGTCCCCGATGCACTTGGATCCGGAGGTGGTGGATACCATTCACGAGAACGGCGGCTCCATTCTGGGCACTTCGCGGGGACAGCAGTCGAACGAAGAGATTTTACAGACGATTGTGCGGATGAAAATAAATCTTTTATTCACGATCGGCGGAGACGGCACTCAGCGGGCGACCCGGGAGATTTCCGAGCTGGCTCAAGAGCGGGGGGTGCCCTTAAGTGTGATCGGAGTTCCGAAGACCATTGACAACGATTTAAATTTCATGGACCGGACTTTTGGTTTTGAAACCGCGGTTTACGCTGTCGGTCCGATTATCCGCAGTGCTCATATGGAAGCGAAAGGAGTGCATAACGGGATCGGTTTAGTCAAGCTTATGGGGCGGGCTTCCGGTTCTATCGCGGCCTGTTCATCGCTGGCTAACTCCGTGGCCAATTTTTGTCTGATCCCGGAGGTGCCCTTTGCTTTGACGGGAGAACATGGTTTATTGAAAGCGGTGGAACGGCGTTTGGCGATAAATGATCACGCGGTGATAGTAGTGGCGGAGGGGGCCGGCCAGGAGCTGTTCAAGGAAAACCAGGATGAACATGATGCTTCAGGCAATCCGCGGTTCAGGGATATCGGGGGGCTGCTTGAGGTTAAGCTGGATGAGTATCTTGACAGTAAGAATGTTGAACATGGTATTAAATATTTTGACCCTAGTTATATAATTCGTTCGGTGCCGGCCAATGGTACGGATGCGGTTTTTTGTCTGCATCTGGCTGAAAACGCAGTTCACGCGGCGATGGCGGGTAAAACCGGGATGGTCGTGGCGCACTGGCACGGCAACTTCATTCATGTACCGGTTGATTTGGCGGTCCGTGAGCGACGGCGGATCAATCCGCGGGATCAACTTTGGCAGAGTGTGTTGGGAACAACCAGACAAAACGATTATTTCTTCAACCACAAGGATTTGTTTGAATCGTGAATAGTGCCGGGTCAGATTTCAAATACGGGGTCGCGCTGATAGTATCCGGGGTCAGCGGCAGCGGCAAGACCACGGCTTGTAAAATGCTTCTGGAAAGTGAGCCGAACCTGTTTTTTTCCATTTCCTGCACGACCCGCGAACCGCGTCGGCAAGAGTTGAACGGCCGGGATTATTGGTTTATTGACGAGCAATCTTTCAGGGAGAAAGTCAGGGCGGGAGCATTTCTCGAGTATGCGGAAGTTCACGGTTCTTATTACGGAACGTTACGCGAGCAGGCGGTGAATAATTTAGCTGAGGGGCGCGACCTCCTGCTGGATGTGGATGTCGAAGGCGGGCGTCAGTTACGTCGAGCGGGGGCGGGTACTGATTTCGGAGGCTGTGCGGTGGATGTGTTTTTCGCGCCGCCCTCTTTGACCGAAGCGGAGCGTCGTCTGCGTCAGCGCGGAACCGAGGATGAACAGGTTCTGGCTCGTCGGCTCGGCAATGCTGCGGCTGAATTGGCGGCGTGGCGCGAGTATCGGTATTTGGTAGTCAATGAAGACTTGGAGCAGGCGGTGCAGGGGTTGCGTGCGATTTTGCACGCCTCACGTCAGCTTGTTTCAACCTATCGGAAACCGCCCTGGGAAGATTGAAAGAGAGTCTTTGTTGTTCGTTGATCGACGGGCATTGAAACCGATAGAGTCATGGTCGACAGAATTATTAAGTAATAAAAATAAAAATGATTCTGCCGATAAAAAGAGTTGGCAGACGAAGTTTCTCCCTCGGGGTGCCAGGTGGCGTGCGAAGACCCCCGCCTGCTTGTCAGGCGGGTGAATATGTTTAATGGCTAAAGCCGCGGGTGTCCCCCTTCCCTTCCTTCGTCTGTGGGGGGAAGAGAGAGAGAAGATAGGGGTGGGGTGGGGTGGGGCAGGTGTGTAGCGGCTGAACATCGCTCCGGGCACACAAGGTGCCCGGTGGCGGAGAGGAGAGAGGGGGAGGGGTGCAGGCGTGTAGCCGGTGAACATCGCTCCCGCCGCGCAAGGCGACGGGTGGCGGGGAAGAGAGGGGTGGGGCAGGTGTGTAGCGGCTGAACATCGCTCCGGGCACACAAGGTGCCCGGTGGCGGGGGAGAGACAGGGGTCAGCCGGAGTTCAAAATAAAATCTGGAGAAGAACAATGACCAGCGAGCGGACGACAGGCGGATCAACTCTGGAATCAGGAAAGAAGCCGGCGATTGCTCTTGGGGTAACCGGCTCGATTGCCGCCTATAAGAGCGTTGATCTGGTCAGTCGTTTACGGCGGGCCGGGGTTGATGTGCATGTGATCATGACCGCCAACGCTGCCCGCCTGGTGGCGCCACTGACTTTTATGACGGTTTCGCGTAACCAGGTGGTGGAGAGTTTGTGGGATGTGCAGCGTTGGGAACCGCGGCACATAGAATTGGCCGAGCGGGTGGAGCTTTTCTTGATTGCGCCGGCCAGTGCCAATGTGATCGGGAAACTGGCTTGCGGTATAGCCGACGACGCGCTGTCCACTTTTGGATTGGCTCACCGGGGGCCGTTACTGGTGGCGCCGGCTATGAATCCGCGGATGTGGGGGCATCCGGCAGTCCGTGAAAATTGTCGGGTATTAAATGGTCGCGGGGTTCGGTTTCTGGGGCCGGAAGCGGGGGCTGTGGTTTGTGAAGGTTCGGAAGAGCAGCCTGGCCGGATGAGCGAACCGGAAACAATTTGCAATTCGGTTCTGGCCAGCTTACAGATGCTGGACAATCCGACTGCCGCTGTTTCGCCTCGGCGGATCGTGGTTACTGCCGGGCCCACCCGCGAGCCTTTGGATCCGGTTCGTTTCATTGCCAACCGTTCTTCCGGCCGGATGGGATATGCTTTGGCGGAGTGTGCCTTGGCGGCCGGGCATGAAGTGGTCTTGATCAGCGGTCCCGCTGCCGTTCCACCGCCCCTGGGGTGTGGTTTAGTTAGAGTGGAAACGGCTGAGGAAATGGCTCAGGCGGTCAGGCGCGAGTTCGAGACGGCCGATGTCTTGCTGATGGCGGCTGCCGTAGCCGATTATCGTCCCTCTGTTAAAGCCGGGCAAAAGATCAAGAAAACAGAGAACAGTGCGGCTCCGGGGTATTCTCTCTCCCTGGTTCCGAACGAGGATATTTTAGCCGAACTGTCCGTGGTCAAGCGTGATTCCCAGACCTTGGTCGGGTTTGCGGCGGAAACCGAGAATCTCGAAGCTAACGCGGCGGCCAAGCTGGAAAAGAAAAAACTGGATTGGCTGGTAGCCAACGATGTTTCCCGGGGGGATGTAGGTTTTGAGAGTGAACAAAACGAAGTGATTCTTTACGAGTCGAGTGGTCAGCGGGAGGTGATACCGAAGATGAATAAATTGGCGGTGGCAGCTCGGATTATCAATCGTGTGCTCGCTTGAAAGAACATCCGCTGTCCGAATCTAGAACTGGGGAGAATCCTGTATGAAGATATTCATTGATTGGTTTAAGCGCCGTTTTTCCGACCCTCAAATTGCGGTATTGGCGGGTTTTTTGCTGGCCGGCGCAGTTTTAGTGTTCTGGATCGGCAATATTCTGGCGCCGATTTTCGCGGCAGTTATCATTGCTTATCTCTTGGAAGGCTTGGTCCGCATCCTGGAACGCCGGTCAGTGCCTCGGAAATACGCAATCTGGATGGTCTATTTTCCTTTTCTGATTTTCTTCTTCGCTTCGCTCCTGGTCCTGCTTCCTTTGCTTTATCGGCAAATCGTGCAGTTGATTCAGCAGTTGCCGGCGATCATTTCCTGGGGGAAAGAGGAGTTGACGGCGCTGCCGGAACGATATCCTGATTTGGTTTCGATGGAGCAGATTAGTCAGTTGATGAATACTTTGCAGACCCGGCTGGCGGAGTACAGCGAAACGATTATCAGCTTCTCCCTGGCTTCGCTTAGAGGGATTGCCAGTTTTTTTGTCTACTTGATCATTGTGCCGTTGATGGTTTTTTTCATGATCAAGGACAAAGAAAAAATTCTCAACTGGTTTTCCCGTTTTTCCCCTTCGGAGAATCGGCTTGCGATTACGGTCTGGCATAAAGTGGACAGGCAGATCGGGAATTATGTCCGAGGCAAATTTATTGAAATAATTATCGTGTGGGGCAGTACCAGTGTGGCTTTTTCGCTGCTTGGTCTGCAGGCAGCGGTGTTATTTGGATTATTTGTGGGTTTATCAGTGCTGATTCCCTATGTCGGGGCGGCGGTGATGACCTTTCCAATCGCTGTCATGGCTTATTTCCAGTGGGAATTCAGTGCTGATTTCCTTTATGTAATGATCGCTTACGGGGTTATTCAGTTGATTGACGGTAATATTCTGGCTACTTTTCTCTTTTCCGAAGTGGTCGATCTTCATCCTTTGGCGATTCTGGTCGCGGTGATAGTGTGCGGCGGGCTGTGGGGGTTCTGGGGGATCTTTTTCGCTATTCCTCTGGCCACGATGATAGAAGCGGTTATCCAGGCCTGGCCCGGGGATTATGAACAGCGGCAGGAGGAGGGAGCGGAGCCGGAAGACAAACAGCAGCCCAGCGGCCCAGCAGGTTGACGGCTGTTCTGATCCCGTCTTGTATGAGACTTCGCATTTTTATAGCCACAAGAAATTTATCCAGCCATTTAGCTTGTAAGTGGCTGGACACAAAAAGACACAAAAATCAGGATCGTATTTTTCACAAGTCTCTCCCTCGGGGTATCCGGGCGACAGTACAACGGGCATCCCTGCCCGTAAAGAGCCCGGCGGTCGGGCTTATGTGAAACACGGTTTTTCGTTCGTCGTTGCCTTCAAGATTCAAAATTTCGGGATTAGAACCGATGTAGTTTCTCTCGGGGTATCCGGGCCGCTTCGCGCCGGTGGTTGGGCTAGTAATCTGCAACCTTGAAAACGCGCAGCATTGTCGGCTCCGGCCACGGCCTTGAAACAGGTCTGTCGCGATTGCCGCCTCCATGCTCCCAGCGCAGCACGTATCGTACTCCTTCTTTCGTTTCTTTCGGCCACTCTAAATAAGGCCCTATAATGTTTACCTTCATGCGGCCACTGTCCGGCCGCCCCGGCCTGGCTGCGACTTCAAAATCCAACTCCGGATATCTCATTACCTCTTCCCACTCGGGCGTCTGCCTGGTCTGGGATTTTGAGAGGTCATCGGTCCGTCTTATCGGCTCAAGCGATTCCTCATCCAGTATAATCAGCTCCTCACCGCCGTGGCGAGTCCAGACTATATGCTCCAAAACCCCCTCATCAGCCTGTGATGCCGAACCGGTCCTGACCACCCAGGGCAAAGCTCCGCCACCGGAATAATGCCATCTGAAATCCCAGTCGGTGGCCTGCACGCGCCGCCACCGGTCATCTTCAAACCGGGCGTTGTAAATCTGGCTGTATCCATTCTCATCAAACTTGTGATAGGAGATTACGGGCCGCTCCTCGGAATCAAAACCCAACCCGCCCGTGGTCATGTTGCTTATACCATCGCCTACGCCGGCATCCGGATCAAAAACCACTCCCTCCGTCTCAACCGTTATGGGCAGCTCTATGGGCTCGCCGCCGGCGGTTTCCCAGTTGCGCATGTCTTCGCTGCGGGCATATGACGGGGAATGATTGGTCGCATTGCAGCCCGTGTTACGCCAACACCATACCACGTGCCAGTTCCCATCCTCTCTAAGGCGCGGGAAACCATAGGCATTCATGCGTCCCTGACCGTCGAAAAACGGGCCGTCATGCGCTCTTTCTCAGCTTCGCCTATCAGGGTCATAAATATTGTATACGTGGTTTCCGGCACCGCTTCTTCCGTCACGATACTCGAAATAAAGTTCCTCATCCGATCCCAGCAGAAAAGTCGGGTAATCCGGTAGTTCCGATTCCGATACCATGTAGAGACGCTCGAACTCCTCAATACAATGCGGCTTCTTAGACCGGTAATAAATCTTCCGCGGCGGAGATGGCGGTCCTCTCCGCAAGTCTCTCCTGTAGGCACACATATGTATGTACCCATCGCGATCCAGGGCAAGGGCAAAATTGGCATGGCCTCCCGTGGCCCAGCCCATCTGCACGGGAAACCTGTGATAAGACCAGTCTGAAGATCCCAGCTCCCGCTGGGCAAGCCTTATGTAACGATCGTCATCATAATACCCCACATACTGCACTCCGTCGCGGGTGAGAAGCCTCGGCGTGCCTATCCGATGCACCGACCAGGCCGGGCCGACATCTATCTGCTCTACAACAGCCTCATAAGACTCAGAAAAATCCTCCGGAATAAGGCTGACATCTCGTGACTTCATCAGTGTAATATCCTGTTGATCATTGCCTGCTTTCACGTAGTATATTCCCAGGTCCTCGTGTTTAACGTCGGAAATCAGTCGGCCGGGGTTCCCTCGCAGATCTCCGTCTCTGCCCTCAGCAAGGGCTCCTGCCGGCTCCTACCCGCGAATCAATACCGTCAAGTTCCAGCGCATGAGGCGTTTTATATTTCTCAGCATATAAGTGCCCTGTGAAACCGACGGAAACTAAAAACAGACATACACCGCACATACTCCGTCCGTGACTTCTTCACCGCTAATGGACCTGCTTGCAAAGGGTTCACCGCTACGCGTAATCGTGACTTTGGCTTTACTGGCCTCGTGCAGAGTCAGTGACACGAGAATTTCTCGCTTTTCCCGTATAGGCTCATCGGCTGTTGTTTCTTCACCCATGGAAGCATCGTCAATGTGGGAATCGACTAGCCTGATTAATTCATGAACTTCGTCACGAGAGGAGCCAGTGCGCATGAGATCAACAACTTACAGCCGTAAATCGGGCGCGGGCGTACTGACGTACGTCAAGATCGGCGGCTGCTGCGAGTTGTTGAGCTTGCATGCAATGGCGCCTCGCAGTAGATGGCTCATGTATTATTCAGGCTAGCGACCGCATATGAGTGGTGGCGTAACAAGCGCGGTGCTGCATAGCGCTGAAGAGTGCGGGTCGTGTAAGTTCTGAACATCGTACCGCTGCAAGCCCCTTATGCCGATGTCCGTTCAAATTCGGCAGGCGGTGCGGTTCATTTCCGTGATGATGGACGCTTCTCGGTAAAGTGGCATGGTCGGCACTTGAAGCGATGACGCCAAAACGGGCACCTGCTTTCAAGGCAATGGAAGCGCAGATCACGCCGGGCGACTGCCGGTATCGTAGTGCCAAGCTGCAACCATACCCAGGTTTGAATAATTTGTCTACAGTGAAATGACGTTCCTCCGTTCTGTCGCCGAGTTCAGTCTTTCGAGAATACTTATATTGCGAAGATTATATATATCCAAAAAGCTATTGTAAAAACGGGACTAAGCATTAAGGTAAGATTGATTAGTTGAGATTTTTCGATGAAAGAAATTGAGTGTGAAGAACTAACAAATCAGGAGATAAAAGGCTTATGGGGAAAGAACTATATGATCCTTATCAGGCGGCGCAAACGCAGTTTGATAACGTGGCAGAAAAGATGGATCTGGATATGGCTGTTCGCGCGTTGCTCCGTCAGCCCGGCCGTGAGTTTCATTTTACTATTCCGGTAAAGATGGATGATGGAACTACCAGGGTTTTTAATGGGTACAGGATTCAGCACAATGACGCGAGAGGGCCAGTAAAGGGAGGTATTCGTTTTCATCCCCAGGAGACGGTTGACACCATTCGTGCATTGTCTATGTGGATGACATGGAAGTGTGCTGTCGTGGACATCCCCTTAGGCGGAGGTAAAGGCGGTGTTATCTGTGATCCTCATGATCTGTCCACGGGTGAGCAGGAAAGGCTTTGTCGTGGTTATGTCCGTCAGATGGTAAAAAACTTAGGGCCATACGTTGATGTCCCTGCGCCCGATGTTATGACGAATGGGCAGCATATGCTGTGGATGATGGATGAATATGAAACCATCGTCGGCGGTCATTACTCTGGTGTGATTACCGGCAAACCTGTTGATATGGGCGGTTCGCTTGGCCGCAGAGAAGCGACAGGATACGGCAGTATCTACACGCTGGCGGAAGCATTGAAAGAACTGAAGATAGATATTCATTCAACAACTGCGAGCATTCAAGGCTTTGGCAACGTGGGTGAATATGCGGCGAAGCTCTATACTGAGCTTGGCGGGAAAGTCATTGCAATAAGCTGTTGGGATCAGGATGACAAAAAGGCATACATGTTCAAAAAAGAAGAGGGCCTTGATATCGAGCAGCTGGCTGGCATCAAGAATTCTTTCGGGACAATTGATAAGCATAAAGCCAAAGAACTTGGTTGTGAGCTTTTAGACGGCGATGCATGGGTTGAGCAGGATGTGGATATTCTTATTCCCTGTGCTCTGGAAAATCAGATTACAGTCGAAAATTTCTCCAGGATCAGCGATAAGGTCAAGGTGATCTGCGAAGCAGCAAACGGCCCGACGGCTCCCGATGCCGATGAATTGATAAAGGGGGGAAATATTTATCTCATTCCTGACTTTCTATGCAATGCCGGCGGCGTAACCTGCAGTTATTTCGAACAGGTTCAATGCAACATGAATTATTTCTGGCCGCAAGAAGAAATTTTTGAGAAACTCAAATTCAAGATGACATCAGCTTTTCACGAAGTTCATAGTCTGTCCCGGAAAAAATCATTGTACATGCGGGATGCGGCATACATAATAGCAATAAACCGGGTCGCTGATGCCGTTAAGTTGCGTGGATGGGTTTAGCCTGAATAATTAATCAGGCTAAGCGATAAGCGGTATTTCGAAAATGTGCCCGCCGGCTGTGTATGTAGCTGAATGAATAAGACCGTCAATTAACCTGATTAATTCATGAACTTCGTCACGAGAGGAGCCAGTGCGCGTGAGATCAACAGCTTACAGCCGTAAATCGGGCGCGGGCGTACTGACGTACGCCAAGATCGGTGGCGGCTGCAAAAAGAACCCTTTGTCTGATTTGCATTCGAACCCGCCTGTATTTAGACAAGGTGAGAGACAAAATTTGAGACAAGATGAGTATATGAATTCGGGCCTCTGACCCTTTCCGAGGAAGGTCTAGTTATGGAACGGTATAAAAATGTGGCGAAAGACTTTCTGGTTGAACGCGCTAAGGAATTGGAGTGTTTATATCAGGTCGACGAGGCTTTGGGTAACGGTCCTTTGCCTGATGCCTTGCGAAATATTGTCGAGGTAACTTCCGCCGGTTTCAGAAACCTGTCTACTTGTATCGTCACCATTGAGCTGGATGGCGAAGTCTATAGTTCAAAAAGCATGGTGCGGAAAGCGGACGTCATGCAGACGCCCATTCTGGTTGATGGAGTGGAGCGCGGACATATAAAGGTCGCGTATCCGAAGAACACTTTTCCTCGCAATGATCCGATTTTTCTGGAACAGGAGCGCAAGTTATTACGCACAATCTCGACCAGGATCTCCGAAAGCATTAGCCAAAAAAACATTCAGGAATCCGGCGGATATAAAAACAGGTGGAAAGCAATCATTGAATTACTGCAAAAAACGGATAATGAAATCCTGCTTTACGTCTGCGGCAGGATGTTTGCTTTAATGTCCCGTATAAATCCTGGCCTGCTGGAAGATATCTACCAGGAAATGAATTGGGAACCGCACGCTTACCAGGGAGAAATCAACGCCCCCCAGGAAATGCTTCCGGAGATGGATGTGGTTCATCTGAGCAATATCCTGTTTGAATCCGCATCCACTTGCCTTGAAGACAAAAAGATTTATGAAAATATTAATTTATGGATTTATCAGGGGAAAACCTACGAAATTGTCAGAATCGTCAATAAAAAAGATTCCGACATTAAAAGTATCATTAACGCACTGAAAAAATACGAGCAGACTGTAAGAAATAACGAAGGATCAAGCGAAGCTACAAGCCGATGGCTGAAAGTAGAGTTGATTCGACGTTTCCTGACTGAAAACCCTTCCTCGATTACTAAAGCTCAAGAACATATTCAGATTGATGCTTTATGCAATCTGCTGGAATCTTATATTTGTTCACCCAGAAGCATTGGAAAAATCGGCGGCAAGGGAACCGGTCTTTTTATTGCTCATCAGATAATTGAAGCGCATAAGGAAAAGTCCAGCCATCTAGACAATATCAAGATGCCGAGAACCTGGTATATATCGTCTG
Source organism: Candidatus Brocadiaceae bacterium (assembly GCA_003551785.1). The sequence continues at coordinate 10,708 of PUNP01000887.1, forward strand.
AAGAAATATCCAATCTGATTGATAATAACGGTCTCGACGAACTTCATGAACACAAGTACAAAGATATGGTCGAGATTCGGGCGGCATATTCAGGAATTATTCAAAGGATCAAGAATTTAACTTTCTCCTCATATGTCAATGGAGCCCTGAGTGAAATTATGGATGCATGCGCGGATAAGCCGTTAATCATCAGATCATCAAGTTTACTGGAGGACCAGATTGATACGTCTTTTTCCGGCAAATACAAAAGTCTTTTCATCTCCAATACCGGATCAAAATCAGATTGTCATAAACAACTGGTTCAAGGGATTCTGGAAGTATATGCTTCGATGTATAATCCGGATTCTATCCAGTACAGAAAAAGGAAAAATCTTCTTGATTACTCCGAGCAGATGGGTATTCTGATTCAGGAAGTGGTTGGGCAAAGAGTCGGTCCGTATTTTTTCCCGCTGTATGCCGGCCTGGCCTTCAGTTACAACGAACTGCGCTGGTCTCCGCGCATACGTCGTGAAGACGGATTGCTGCGCATGGGTATGGGGCTGGGTACTCGGACTGTTGATAGGGTCGGTGATGATTATCCTATCCTGATATCCCCCGGACAGCCTAACCTGCGGGTTAATCAGACCCCCTCGGAAATAAAAAAATACGCACCCCGGATGATTGATGTGATTGATATTGAAAACAAACAGTTTACCACGTTGCCGATATCACAGTTGATAAAAGAATACGGGGACGAGATTGCTCATATTGACTATATCATGTCCGTGTTTAAAGATGATATGATATCCGAGGCCAACATTTTCACATCAGATCTTACGAAGGATGAATTTATTGTCACACTTGATAAGCTTATTAAAAAAACCCCAATACTCGCGAAGATAAAATCGATGTTGACTGTACTGCAGGATAATCTGGGCTATCCTGTGGATATCGAATTCGCCAGTGATGGTGAACATATCTATTTGTTGCAGTGCAGACCGCAAAGCAGGAACCGTGACAATGCTCCTGTGGCCTTTCCGGCGGACATACCTCGGAACGACATGATTTTTTCCGGCAACAGATATGTCTCAAACGGAAAAGTGACCGGAATCAAGACGGTCGTGTTCGTCGACCCTGAAAAGTATGCCGGTCTGAAAAAACACGAGGATTACATTCGAGTCGGCAGGGCTGTCAGTGAGATTAATCGCATATTACCACGCCGCAGCTTTATTCTAATGGGACCTGGGCGCTGGGGCAGCCGCGGTGATATTAAACTGGGTGTACCTGTTTCCTATGCGGATATAAACAACACGGCGATGCTGACTGAAATTGCTTTAAAAGAATCAAAATACCAGCCGGAGCTTTCTTTCGGCACACATTTCTTTCAAGATCTCGTTGAAGAGAATATTAAGTACCTGCCTCTTTATCCAGGCGATGATGATGTGTTCTTCAACAAAGCATTCTTTAACAATACCGATAATACGCTCGCGAACATTATCCCCGAGTATGCTGATCTTGCGCATGTCATCAAAGTAATACAGGTGGAAGATGAGTTTTATGGAAAAGAACTTTGCGTACTGATGAACGCGGATTTAGAAAAAGCGCTGGCATTTCTAATTCATCCATCGGATCAGTCTTTATGGTCCGATCAAACAGAGTCGATCGATTATGAACCTGAGAATGAGGGTGTTGGATGGCGTTGGCGCCATTACATGGCGGAGAAAATCGCGGAGCAAATAGATATGGACGCTTTTTCCGTGAAAGGCATTTACCTGATCGGCAGTACCAACAGCTATACGGCAAGATTAAGCAGCGATATTGATTTGCTGATCCATACTGACAGTGATGCAACGAAGGAACAAAAGCAGTATCTGGATGCCTGGCTGCAAGGATGGAGTGCGGCCTTGTCGGAGATCAATTACCTGAAAACAGGGTACAAAGTAAACGGTTTACTGGATTATCATTACATTACAGATCAGGATATTCAAAATAAAACTTCTTTTGCGATCAAGATAAACTCCGCTTACGATCCAGCCTATCCGTTGAGGATCAGAGAAAAACAGAAAGGCGGAAGAGCTGGGAAAGTATTTAATTAATATGATGATACAAAAACGGGGGTTATTTGCCTGAATAATTCATGAGCCAGAGAGGGGCGGATGTGCGGCGGAAGGCATACCACTATATAAAAATACCGCAAATGCCTTCCAATCCCAAGGCCGCGTTGGGTGCTCAGGCACCCTCGCGCCGCGAAGCAGATGCGCCGCAATGGCTTTGCCCAACGGTGGTAAAAATGAGAGAATGAACCGAATATCGAATGGAACTGAAATCACATGAAAGCTCCGTAAATCTCAGTTCGGCAAGTTCCGAGAGGACGAATGACCA
>PUNP01000474.1 GCA_003551785.1 Candidatus Brocadiaceae bacterium
AGGGTGAACAAGAAACTACTAATGTGTATATCTATCGCATTGCACTTATACCAATATAAAAATAGATTATAAGGCTAACAAAGTCATCTTTTCTCATCCTTCTTTTATCCCTGACTTTCATGGAGATTCCGGAGCAAATTGACCTACCATTCCGGAACAAACTGACCCACCATTCCGGGGCAAATTGACCTATCGTTCCGGAATAAGTTGACCCAAATCTGTCCATTCGAAAAACTGTAAAAAAAAAGTATCCTTCTGCATATTTATTTTATACAGGAGGAAATACAATGAACAGGAGGATAGAAATGGTCATGATTAAACAGTTACTTTGGATGCGTCACGAAGAAGGTAAAAGTGACTACAAGATAGGTAAGATTTTGGGTATCAGCAAGAACACTGTAAAAGCCTATTATGATGCATTTTGCGAAAGTGGTCTTGTGTATGAGGAGGTCAGCAAACTCGAAGAAGAAGAGGTTTATGAGCTTTTTTGTGCCCCCAAAAAGGAGAGGAATAACCGCCATGAGAAGTTGATAAGCCTGCTTCCGGATATTCTCAATGAGCTTAAAAAGCCCGGGGTTGACAGGCGTGTTCTTTGGGTCGAGTACCGTGCACAATATCCGGATGGTTATGGTTATTCACAGTTTTGTCATCATCTTTCGGAATCTGAAAAGTCCTCAGAAGCATCGTTACTTCTTGATCATAAAGCGGGGGAAGCAATGTTTGTGGACTTTGCAGGGAAAAAGATGTTTATATCGGACAGAAAGACCGGAAAGAAGATTCCTGCAGAAATCTTTGTGGCCATTCTCCCCTGTAGCCAGATCACCTATGTCGAAGCAGTTAATAGTCAGCAACTTGCCGATTTTATAGACGCCACAGGCAATGCCCTTCATTATTTCGGAGGGACTCCTGTGGCAATTATTCCGGATAATCTAAAAAGTGCGGTGACCAAGCCGGATCGTTATGAAGCCGAAAAGAACCGCAATTATGTGCGATTTGGAGAACACTACAAGACGACCATTTTTCCAGCACGTCCGAACAAACCAAAGGATAAGGCCTATGTTGAGGGTGTTGTGAAAATTATCTACCGTCGTATTTTCGTACCACTTCGGAACCGGGAGTTTTACAGCTTTGAAGAGTTGAATCAGGCGATCCGGGAGCTTCTTGAAAAACACAATAACACACAACTGACCGGGCGCAGTGAAAGCCGTCGTGAATTGTTTGAGCAAATTGAAAAGCCTTACTTGAGGCCACTTCCAGATGCACGCTATGAAGTCAGGAAGTTTGAAACGAAAAAGGTGGATAAATTTTACATCATTCAACTTCGCGAAGACAAGCGGTGGTATAGTGTTCCATACCAATACATCGGAGAAAAGGTGGAAGTCATATACAGCAACAAATCGGTAGAAATATTTTGTAAGAACAAGCGAATTGCATGGCATAAACGCCAGCATGAAAAGAATTATGTCATCCTCAAAGAACATATGCCACCCCAACATCGGGCATATCGTTCGTGGGACAAAGAGAAGATTCTTGCGGATGCTTCAAAAATAGGAACGGAAACAGCCACATACTGTGAGCAGCTGATGAACTCAAAAAGTTATTTCCTGGAAGGCATTCGAAGCTGTCTTGGTATTCTGGTATTGAGCAAAGACAGTGCATACGGAGCGGAGCGGTTAAACAAGGCCTGTCAAAGAGGGATACAATTTCAAAGCTATAGTCTTACAGTCATTCGCTCAATCTTGCAGAAAGGACTGGAGAATCATACAGAACCAGAAAATAAATATTCTCTGCCTCAGCATGATAATATCCGGTCAGATTTTATGTGAAGGAGGAGTAGAAATGTCTCAAACAGTTATCCGTAAATTGAAAGAATTAAAATTGCATGGCATGAGTAATGCATATCAGACAGCCCTTGAAATGCGCCAGCAAGTAACAGCAGATGAGTTGCTGAACCTTCTGGTTGAAGCAGAATGGCAGGAACGTAACAACAAGATGCAAAGCCGGAAAATCTCTCAGGCAAATTTTAGATATCATGCACATATTCACCAACTAGACTTCAGTCCAGACAGAAAACTCGACAAACTCACAATCATGCGCCTGGCAGACTGCTCCTTTATCGAGCGTGCTGAAAATGTGATTATTACGGGCAAAACAGGAAGTGGCAAAAGCTATCTTGCAACAGCGCTTGGACATCAGGCATGCCTGAAAGGAATAAGTGTGCTCTATGAAAATACCGGAAGGCTGATGTCTCGGCTAAAAATGAGTAAGGCAGACCATTCTTATCAGCAAAAAATCAAGAACATTGCAAAGAAACAACTGCTTATTCTTGATGATTTTGGACTGCACCCATTTGATGGAGAATCCAGATTAATGTTGCTTGACATTCTGGAAGATAGGCATGGAAAGTTTTCTACAATGGTCTCTTCTCAACTTCCTGTTTCGAGCTGGCATGAAACTATTGGAGAGCCAACCATTGCAGATGCGATTCTTGACAGAGTTGTACATACCGCTCACAGAATAGAAATAGAAGGAAAAGATTCTATGCGGAAAAAAAACATTGACACCCAAAAAAGATGAGGTTTAATGATCGGGAATGATGAATTTGGACAGATTTTAAAATGGGTCAGTTTCACTGGAACACCAGGTCAGTTTCGTCCGGAACACTGGGTCAGTTTCACCGGAATATCCAAATAATTACATTAAATAACAAAACAAAGATTTTCAAGCCCATTTTAAAAAATTTAATATAAGAATAAAGAAGGATGTTTACTTTCAAAAGTAGTTAGCACTCAAAAATTATTTTTTTGGTCGATTCCAGTACTTTCCCAAATTGATTGATGGTAATGGAGAATAGATAATAAGATC
>PUNP01000656.1 GCA_003551785.1 Candidatus Brocadiaceae bacterium
CAGAGGGGCCGTCATGCTCCCTGTATATAATGACCGGTGCGGGAACGGTATTTCTATATCCTCCTGATCGAAACGCCGTTTGATCTCAGGCAGAAGTGACTCACGCAGCGCCATAAAATACGCTCTTGCGGGCCAACATAGCATTCTGTGGGGAAAAATGATTCTTGACAATTCTTCCAGTAAGAACGGAAACGATCTTAAAAAACGGCAAACCCAGAAGTATTATAAACAGGACCCGAAGCAGGGTGGAAAAAGTGTCCTGTGTAAACCAGTCGGCTATATTAAAATTTTGAATCTCCGCTAACAATACCATGTTTTAATCACCTCACTGCAACTTGCATCTGAACCACCGGTGCTCAGACTGAATCCATAAAAACAAATGGAAAGGACCACTACCTTTCATGAGGATATTTTGGAAGCCCGTTCTCTCCCTGAACACCGCTATTGATGTAGATTTTTCCTTCGTGGTCCATGGCTTTCCTGCGGGCCATGCGATCGGACGGCATCTCACCCGAACCCACCCATACGATCAGCATTTCATCCGATTGCGGGTAATTAAGCGATACAAAAAAATCTTCATAATCAACACGTCTAAGCTCAGGTGGCTCATCTTCCATTATTTGCACCAGAAATTCCTCTGTAATCTGAAAAAAATCTCCATCACCCGCGTAATGACCGTGTTGGGAGAAAAAGCCGGACTGCGCTGTTTTTATGGCACTGAGCGCCAGCACAACTTCCGATTGATATGCCTGCGAGTCCCTGTGATTGTAAATATACACAGAAGCAGCAGAAAGCACGGCAAGGGTGAACAATAAAGAAATAAGTTCGATTATTGTTACTCTCTTAACCATCACGGTCCTTTTATTTTCATGCATAGATTTACCCGAAGAATTTTTTTCCTAAGTATATGAGTGATCCTTTCAGGACACAGTGGTGATGTTAGAGGTTCACTGAGGATTTACTAATAACATTATAGTGAGTATCGAATTCAGATGCAAGGTATGGAACTAACACGCTTTTCTCACAAGCCTCCAGTGGTGCAGATGCGCAGAAAGCAAACGCCGCTGTATTCGTATACTGCAAGTGCAGCTTTTTAAAGCAGATGCGCCGCTGGAGGCTTGCCCACAGGGCAAAGCACCGTTTGCTACAATTATTTGCCAGTGTGGTAAAACGATTCAACATAAATCATTCACTTAACTCCTTGCACTAAAGCCGTTTATCCTAATACGTGTCGTTGCTTTGTGAGAAATGCGGGCTAAGCGTTGCCGGGGACGGCAATGTGTCATTTCACCGCCCACCTCCCAAGCATAACCCTGAGAAGCCGGAACGTAGAAGGAGAAACACCTTGCTGTAGTTAAACTATTAAGAGCACTCAGTGTGCGGAGAATAACTCGCTTTTACGTGAAAAACGGAGGTTGGGTATTTTAGAAGCGAGATTTATTTCATATTGCAGGGATGCTTCAAATAGGCTATAATCAAAAACTATATTCTCAGGACTAACAGATATAAAATGCTTCTTTATCTTATCTCTATCCAATGCTGTTGCGGGAGGATTTACTGATCAGGTTCTGCGTGACCCACATTTCTATTAGTGAGCCTCTGTACCCCCTTTTTTTTCTAATAAGCATCAAGGGCTAAAATCGAGTGAAATAGCCATTACACATGATAAACGAAAAAAAGAAGCCAAACATACTTGCCATACATGCAGATTCGATGTCCGGACAGGCCATGAGCTGGGTTAACCACCCGGCTGCTCATACCCCTAACCTTGACCGCCTTGCTGAACGCGGCGTGGGTTTCGCCAACAACTACTGCAACAGCCCGCAGTGCGTGCCTTCCCGAGCAAGTATGGTCAGCGGATTTCACAATCACAGAATAGGGGCCTGGAATAATTTTAAAGGCCTTGAACCGGACGACCCTACGATATTCACTGATGCTGAATCCGCCGGCTATCGTCCCGTATTTATAGGACGAAATGATTATCGCAGCGGGGCACACTCGATCGGGGCACGCCTACTGGCCTGGCTGCGTTCGACCGGAATGGATTTGCCGGAAAAACCCCGTCCGCAGGCCGTGCTTTACGAAGATGCGGGACGTCGTGTCCGCGATGGGTGCTGGAAAACTGTTGATCAGGGCGAAGATTTCCTTCTTAATGAGAGTCGGCTAAAACGTGAACTGCCAATCTCTTCCCTCTATTCCGGTTCTGGCACAGTATCATTCAAACATGATGCGTACCGGAGGTTTTATGCTGAGGGAAGAGAATTGGAAGTACGTTGCTTATGCCGGTTACCGGCCGCAGCTTTTTGATCTTGATTCCGATCCAAACGAACTGAATAATCTGGCATTAGAGCGTGCAGAAAAAACGGCCGAAATGGACGCACGTCTGAGAAATATCGTAGATTATGACTATGTAGACCGAATGGTCAAGACCGAAGACAGACAGTGTTTCCGCGGATGGAGAAAGGCTGTAAGCGAAGAAGAATATGAAGCTGCTCTCGCTAAAATATGGCCAGGCTTTGGAACACTACAGGCCGAAAGACTTCAACGGTGGCTGGAGGAGGGTGAATCGGCCGTGAAGGATGACTAAACCCTTTATTTAATAAACTCTCCTAAAACTAATGCTGATTAGCCTTGATTGTGCCCAATGGCATCGAGAAGCATGGCCGGAAAGGTGCAGGCGGATTGTATGACAGGCATCTTGCCTGTCCAGGGCGCACGCAGGGATCAAACCTCCACGGGGCTCGTCCCCGTGGGTCAAACGACTGACCACCAGAAAAAAATGGCCTTACAAAATGATCCCCCATGGGGCTTGCCCCCGTGGAAGAAATGACTGCCTGCTTGGTACTGCGGTCAAGACAGTA
>PUNP01001032.1 GCA_003551785.1 Candidatus Brocadiaceae bacterium
GCAAGTCCTCCTCAGCGTGAATCGGAATTCCATTGGGGTAGAGGTCACCGGCCAGTTCTTTGGGATAGGTTTTTCCGTCGATGTCGGGAATCTGCGCCGCCGTGAATGCGACCACATTGTAGTTGTCGTTGCTCCGGTAATAGGTGTTGAAGTTGTGAAAGTCCCTGCCAGCTGCACCGATGATGATTACATTCTTTCTGTTTTGTTCCATACACTACTGTTTTTTATAATTTGATTTTGAAGCTATCGTGCATTCGTTGTCACAAATTTACGCGTTTATTGTTTTTACGCAATTATATTTACAGAAAAGTGCGGGGTTTTTTATGGGTCATTACCGATGAGAAGGGGGTGAAGGTTGCGAATGAGGTGCGTGGAAGGGGAGGAGGTGGTGAGCCACTGATGGCTAGCCGCTGATAAGGGATGCTCTCATTCAACGGGAATGCTGTTTTGGTGTAATAAGAAATTATATGCCGGCAAAAAGAAATAGAAACAACTGCCTTTGTTTTTCTCGCTGATGATGTGGAGGTCACTTCCGTGTTGCCTGATAAAATGTCTGGCGATTTTCAGTCCATAACCAAAGCCCTGCTCATTATTTGTTCCTTTTTGAGATGTGACGGCCAGGTTGTTTTTTACGGACTGCAATGTCGCTTCATCCATTCCAGTGCCATTATCAGAAACGGTCACATAAACCTTGTCTTCGTGGTTAAATGCATATACTTCAACGATCCCCGACATTTTTGAAAACTTCACGGCATTTTCTATAAGATTGCGCATCACAAACTCTGTCATAAAGGGGCTTGCAAAAACCAGGCAATCAAGTGGCACGGCATTTTGCGCGTCGATAGATTTTTCCATAAGCGCTCCTTCTATTCCCTTAAATGTCTCTTGTATCAGGGAATGGAGGCTAATCACTGTGTGCGTAAGTTGTTTATGCTTTGAGCCAGTCTCCATCAAATTCACGGTTTGCTCAAGCAAAGTGGTTGAGTGAGTAGTTAATACATTTAGCCTATCCAGCAGGATGCGCAGATCTTGTTTGTTTTCCTTGTTTTTGGTTTTTGTATCCATTCTTTGCAAGAATCCGTTAAGTCCCAGGAGCATGTTTCTCATGTCGTGCATGAACGCAGACCCAATGAAGGATTGTGTTTTCTGCCGGCTTGCAAGTTGGTCGGTCAGTCGCTGTAATGTGTTGCTGACCTTTTCTTGCTCAATGGGTTCGCAGATGATGTCTTTTGCGCCCGCACGTATGCTGGACACCACGATTTGGTAGTCGGGTTTTTGGGCGATTGCCACCGAAGGGATATCTGGTGCATGGGCAACCATTCTGCTGATCAAAGCCGTGCCGTACGGGAGATTGGAAGATACGTCTACCAGGATGGCGTCGATCTCTTGTTCCGCGATGATTTCTTGAACTTCACTTTCCAGACTGGCAAAAAAACATTGGCCAACTTCATGCAAAAGCTGATCATATTCTGTTTTTAGCCGGCTGTCAGGGGATGCTACAATAAGGTTTATGTCGTGTCCCATTTTAGGATATATGTATTGGTGTGGGTTATAGGCATGATATATTGTCTAAGTATATGCCTTGTAATAGGTGTCCTTTAGTAAAAAATGGTTGTTTGTCCACTTGTTTGCGTTGGCCTGACAGCCTGAATAACGCTCGGTACTCCCTGAAAAGGGAGTACCGTAGTGTTATACCCAAAGTGATCGAGTGCAGTGAAGCTTATACAGTCAATATTTGGGAATATCGATATAGGCAGTAATAGCTTATTAATATTATTTCTTGAAATAAAAATGCCCGCTACAGTTTACCGCGAGAAGCAAATAAACATATATAAAAGTAATTTTTTCTTGGTCATAAAACTGTAGGGGAGTCGATTACTCTGATGTCAGTAATTATCGTATTGTTGAGCAGGTGTTTTTCTATGTGCTGAACGCATATACTTCCTAATGTACTGAGTGCATATACTTCCAGGTTATCAGGTAAAAAATTTTATTGGGCTATGCGCATGGGCTCCAGGATGGGGATTACTTAATGAGCATCACGCTATTGAGACTTTATTACATTAAATGTATGCCATTGCCCCTCTATAAAAACCTGTAGAATATAAACGCCAGGGTTGAAATCATTCAGATTTAGTTCAACATTTTTATGACTGGTATACCGTTTGTCAAATAATGCGATGCCCAATGTGCTTAATAGCCTTACACGGTCTATTTCTTGCATGCTTTCTATGATAAGGAATTCTTTAGCCGGAACAGGATACACATTAATTCCTTTTTTTATAGCTTCACCAGTCGAAACATCATCTGGCATCATGGTAACGAAAATTTCCAAATTGGTATCCCCGACAGTCACATCATCTGCATAATCGTGATACCCATCAGCAGCTATTGTGTAGGAATAGCTGCCAGGTGAAATGTCTTCAATCAGATACACCCCTTCGTTGAAGGTGGTCTCATCGAAAGTGATGACGGCATGATCAATGGTTTCGTTATTTTCATTTTCTATAACAAAGAGGATGTCATATGTTGTTTGGATGAATGATGCGGTAACGTCCTTGTTCGCATCCATCACCAGGATTTTAGGATTAATATTTCCGCTCATGTCGCCAGACCATTCCTTGAAATCCCAGCCTTCACCAGGGAGGGCTTCGAGGGTGATCTCCTTGCCTGCGTCGATGGTTATGGGTTCATCGTAGGACTCCCCGTCTACTTCCACGGTGCCCTCGCCGTTGATATTGATCGTCAGGGTAAACTGCTCGCGGTTAAAGTTTGCGGTGATGGTTTTGTCGCTGGTCATGGTGATGGTTTCCTGGGCGTCGTCGCTTTCCAGGTCGCCGGTCCAGCCGTCAAAGAGCCAC
>PUNP01000905.1 GCA_003551785.1 Candidatus Brocadiaceae bacterium
AGGCAAGATGCCTGTCATACGTATCGCACGCATCCCTGCGTGCGACCTGGACAGGCAAGATGCCTGTCATACGTATCGCTCGCATCCCTGCGTGCGACCTGGACAGGCAAGATGCCTGTCATACATTAACGGTCGATTGAGCAGTGCCTGATATATAGTAAATTTTCATACGAACTTTGGCAGGCACCAGGGATCCTGTGCGAGGTAATTTCCGTCGCTGTAAAAGAAGGCGCGCGCCCGGCATCCGCCGCAAATATCCACATGATCGCAGTTTCCGCACCGTCCTTCATATAAAGTATAATTACGAAGCCGGCTGAACACCTCGCTGTTTTTCCATATTTTATCAAACGGCTTTTCACGCACGTTCCCTGCACTTACCGGGAGATAGGGGCAGACATGCACGTGTCCGTCGGGAAGTATGCAGCAATAGGAGACCCCGGCCAGACAGCCCCTGGTGAAGCGCAGGTCCAGCCCCATATCCCGCGCCATAGGTAAAAACTGCGGCGCGCATGTAGGCTTGAGTTCAAGTTCCAGCGACTTTTGTTTCTGGAGGATCAACTCCAGTGTTTCAAAATATTGCCGCCGTTTGACGACCTGCTCTTCAATGTTTTGACCTCTTCCGGCCGGCACGAGAAAAAAGGGGTGGAGGGCATCGACTCCCGCCTTTTGGGCCAGTTCGATCATTGGCAGCAGGCGGTGCCGGTTGTGTTCGGTAATGGTCATATTTATCTGAGTTTTCAGCCCGGCATCGATCGAATTTTCGATTCCGGACAGAGCCCGTGCATGTGCACCCCATTCATCCCTGAACTCGTCATGGCGGGATGCTTCGGTGTCGTCGAGGCTGACTCCAACCCCCGCCAGACCGGTGTCTTTCAACCTTAAGGCGGTTTCGCGATCAATGAGCGTGCCGTTGGTGCCCAGCACCGGCCGGAGGCCGACCCGCACGGCGTGACCGATCAACTCAAAAATGTCCGGTCTCAGCAGGGGTTCGCCACCGCTGAGTATCAGCAGCCGGAATCCGGCTGCTGCAATTTCATCTATCAACCGCTCCCCTTCTGACAGGGACAAATCCCCCGCGATGTCCGCACTGCGGGTTGAGCTGCGGTAACAGTGCTTGCAGTTTAAGTTACATCTTTTGGTCACATTCCATGATATAAGCATTGGCAAAATAATGAAGAATTAGAAATGAGGAATTGTTAATCTTTTAGGTTCTTCTCGGATTAGGTTCTTCTCGGATTAGAATGGTAAAAAAAATAGTGTCCTATAAGTGACAAGTTAAGCCCTGAAGGGGCGTTTCATAATAGCCCGACATGCAGCGATCTGAAGGATCGCGGAATGTTGGGTCATCTGTCGATTGCCAAATAAACCTGACCTGAAAGGTCATTTCAAATTTTCCGCATTATTTCCAATTAAAAAACCAGATAGACCGTCCTGCCGGAAACAATCTTCAAAATTAGTCCCAGAGATATTTTTCATCATAATCAATATCATACTTATCCAAAAAATCACGGAGTTCCTCTTTAAAGGTTCTATGTTTATGATGTTCCTCCTGACTGTCGATGTATTCCAGAAGAGCCGGCAGACGGGATTTGCTGACCGAAAAGATGCTGTATCCGCCTTGCCAGCTGAATCCAGGAAAGGCCCCTTCCTGTTTTTTCATCCATTTCGAGGAAGTAGCTTTAACCTTCTTTGTCAAATCACTTTGAGTAATTGTTCGTGGCAATGAACATGCAATGTGCGTGTGATTCGCCGTTCCGCCCACTCTGTAGGCATAGGAATCCATATCGCGTAAGATCGTAGCAACATATCCATGTAATGGTTTAATTACCCGAGGAGGGATTGTTTTGTAGCGATTTTTAGTGCTGTAAATCATATGGATAATTACCTGACTCAGGGATTGAGGCATTATTATTTCTCCCAATTTGGTTTTAAAAATATTGAAATGAGCTTTCAGCTCATGTTTTATGTTCATTATTCCGTATCCCAGGATTCCATATCCTTTCAGGATATTCCATCCCGGGCTATTATAAATCCGTCCCTTCGGGACTCACTACGAAATTCAACTTTTTGATTTTTTCTGTATTCACGGCTTCTCTTTTACTCCCTCTATCTCCTCATCACTCAGGTAGCATCCCGGGTCCGGCGCCCACAGGTCTCCTGTATCCGCCATAGCTCTCGCCCGGAGATTGCCGTTGCACAGCTCAATCCGGCTACACTGCTTACAGCGTCCTTTCAGCAGTTTTTTGCGGTCTCTCAGGCCCACCAGCACGGGATTTGCCGTATCATTCCATATTTCGGAGAACGGCCTCCGTCGCACGTTTCCCAGCTTTATGCTCCGTGAAAACTGATCCGGATATACGTCTCCTTTCCAGTCAACGCATCCGATGGCGATGCCCGATCGATTCCCACCGTTGTTTTTCAGGAGCTGCAGCGCCCTCTGTGCCCTTTCCGGGTCTGTTTTCTTCAGTTTCTGGTAAACATAAATTCCGTCCGCGTGGTTATCGACCGTCAGGATTTCGGTTTTAAGCCCCCCGGCGTGGAACTCAAGAGTCTTTTCGATGATCAGGTCCATTGTCTTGCGTTTTTCTTCCATCGTTAAATCATCGGATTTCCCGTCACCACCACGCCCGGCGGCGACGAGATGATAAAGGCAGAGTCTGGGGATATTTTCACGCCGTACCAGGTCGAAGACGGCTTCCAAATCTTCGCGTGTGTATTGACAGATAGTGAAGCGTAATCCAATCTTCTGCCCGGCTTCCCGGCAATTTCGGATTCCATCGAGCGTTCGGCTGAAGGCGCCCCGACAACCTCGAAAAGCATCGTTCCTTCCCTCCATCCCGTCCAGCCTGACGCCGAC
>PUNP01000444.1 GCA_003551785.1 Candidatus Brocadiaceae bacterium
AAAACCGAACGTTGTATTTATTCTTTCTGACGATATGAGCTGGAAGGATATGGGATGTTACGGACAGGATAAGATTAATACTCCGAATCTGGATAAGCTTGCGGAAGAAGGCATGCGCTTTACCTCCTGCTATGCAGGGGCGCCTGTTTGTGCTCCTTCCCGATCCTGCCTTATGCAGGGAAAGCATTTGGGCCACGCAACCGTGCGCGAGAATATGGTTAAGCCTCAGGAGGGTGTTGCATATCGCCATTGCCTTGCAGAAAAGGATGTTACGATAGCTGACAAGTTCAAGGATGCAGGATATGTAACCGGCGTGTTCGGCAAGTGGGGGCTGGCGCTGGACGGACAGCCGGGCCTGCCAGGAAAAATGGGGTTCGATCAGTTTTTCGGTTACCTTAACCAGCGAAAAGCGCATAACTATTACCCGCCATTCCTGTGGCGGAACGACCGTAAAGTGGAATTGCCGGAGAACGAAGGGCATGACCATCAACAGCCTAACCAATACGATGAGTCGGGCCGCTGCCTGGTCAACGGCGTCAAGAACCCCCTTGAAGCCAGTTACTCCTTCGATCTCTGCCAGGCAGAAGCCGTCAAGTTTGTCAGGGCCAATAAAGCTGATCCTTTTTACCTGTATCTGCCGGTGACTATACCTCATGCAGCACTTGAAGTTCCCGAACTGGGCGAATATAAGGATATGGACTGGCCGCTCGAACACAAAATATATGCAGCCATGAACACCAGGCTCGACTCGGCCGTCGGTGAATTGGTTCAATTGCTGAAAGATGAAGGCATTTATGACAATACCCTTATCCTTTTCGCCAGTGATAATGGTTACAGCCATCAGCATGCAGGGAGCGAAGGTAAAACACTCGATGATTTTTTCCGCCACTCCGGGCCCTTTAAAGGAGTTAAGGGCAACCTCAACCAGGGCGGAGTCAGGGTACCTGCACTGGCACATTGGCCTGGAAGGATACCCGCCGGCACAGTGAGTAATACTCCGTGGGCATTTTTTGATCTTATGCCCACATTCTCCGAGCTTGCCCACTTCACTGCGCCGAAGGATACAGACGGTATATCTGTGTTGCCGGTCTTCTTTGGGCAACCTGGCAGGGTGGAGGCGAGGGATTCCATGTACTGGGAGTTCAGGGATGAGCAGGCGGCCCGAATCGGTGATTTATGGGCCTATCGCCCCCATCCGGATTGCAGTATCGAGGTCTATCATGCGGAAAAGGACCCCGGACAGGAAAATAATCTGGCGGCGAATAAGCCCGAGGCAGTGGCAAAAGCAGCGGAGATTTTTGCAAGCGAACACCAGCAATCGCTCTATTTTCCCGACCCGGGAGAGACAAAAGAGGCGTGGCGGCAGAGGTTGGAGGAGGCCGGGTTAGTATTGCCGAACAACGTTAATGATTGACATCGCTTGGTACCAATCTTAATGGATACACGGCTGCGGTGTGTGAAATCGGCACGCAGCTCGGAATCAGCATTTCAACGGCACAGGGTACGATGGTGATCGCGTAAACGTGGTTCACTATCCCGCATTTCTCACAACCCGTAAGGCTAGGTGGCCAAAATAATAATCCATAACGGCCGCCCAAGTGTACGGCACATATGAGGATAAACGGCTTCAGTATATCCTGCATATTTCACGCGTTTTCAGTGGTGCATATGTGGCAAATGTCGTATACTGCGGCATTTGCTTTCTGCGCATCTGCACCGCTGGAGGCTTGTGAAAAAAGCTGGCTAGCGGCGTGGCCGAAAAGCGCACAATTGCCAAAAAGCTTCGATCCACCGCACCCTTTCAGGGCGCAAAAATACGTGTGAATCATCACCTCTGGTTGAAACCCGAGGCTACCAAACTTTGCCCCATTCGGGGCAAGGCCGCTGTTTTCGCCCCGGCGGGGCGAGGTTAGGTAGCCCCTGGTTTTAACCAGGGATAATAAATGATGAAAAGATAAATGCGCCCCGAAGGGGCGAGGTAGCACTTAAAGTTGCGGGATTTGCCCATTATTGCCTTTTCGGCTAAGCCCCTGGATATTTCCGCTTTTTTTTCAAAAAAAACATTAAAATCACAACTAACGAAAATTAACATTTTAAAAACTGGTATATCAATTTGACATCTGGCATGCGATGTGTTAAAATTTTACATTATGAATCTTACCGCACAGAGCTATGAAAAACTGAAAGAATATCTTTATTCTTCCGATATTCAGTTGGGGAGCAGGTTGTCGATAAACGAGCTTTCACACCGGCTGGGAATGGGGCGTTCGCCGGTACGGGACGCCGTGACCCGGCTGACTGCAGAAGGGCTTTTGCAGTCTGTAGCGCGTTCGGGAGTGAGGCTCAAACCTCTTTCCAGGCGTGATATGCAGGAAATTGTGGAGTTGCGTGAGAGTCTTGAGCCTTATGCTGCAAGGGCTGCCTGCATCAAAATCAACTACCAGCAGCTCAGGGAAATGAAACGTTTGTTTGTAGTGATGCGCGAAAACGCCCGCAAAATTGCTGATTCAAAATTCGAGGATAAAGAAGCCGCCCGCAATATGGCAGCCTCCGACCGCCTGTTTCATGAAAAGATACTCGATGCGGCGGATAACGGAAGGCTTAAAAAAATCGTCTCAAATTATCAGCTTCTGACCGGGAAAGTCCGCTATCCGGCCAGCCATACGGTGCGGCATCTGGCGCTTACACTTCTGGAACATTGGCGTATATATACTGCTTTAGCCAACAGCTCGCCTGATGGCGCCGAATTCTGGATGATGCGCCACGCAAGACGCGGTGGAAGGGAGATGATAAAAAGCTTTGATTGTGTTTACGGAGATATATAATGCAAAAAAATATAATAGAAGAACTCAGTGTTATTGATACACCGACTTTAGCTAATGCTATCGAAAAACTTGAGGTGCGGAACAGAAACACAGGTTTCTGTAATCGTCTTATGCGACATCTCACCTCTGAAATGGGGGTCATGTGCGGCTATGCCGTGACGGTTAAAGCAACTACCGCTGTGGCGGAACCAACCGGCAGAGACGAGTGCGTCGATCAATATCTGCATATCTGCGATGCCATACAATCATCTCCCAAACCCGCTATTGTCGTCTTTCAGGAATTCGGCCCGCATCCCGAGTATTCCGCCCATATCGGCGAAGTCCTTGCTACGATGTTCCAGCGGTTTGGCGCCATAGGTGTGGTCAGTGACAGTGCCGTAAGGGACATGGCAGAGCTCAGGGGACTAAATTTTCAGGCGTTTGCCCCCGGCACTGTAGCAAGCCATGCCAACTTCGCCATCCATTCCGTGCAGGTGCCCGTCCAGGTCTGCGGTATGACGGTTAACCCGAACGACCTTCTTCATGGCGACGAAAACGGACTGATCAACGTCCCGCAGACCGGACGTGAAAAGCTCCCGCATCTGGCCGCTCAGGTGCTGGAAAGCGAAAAAGCAGCTCTTGATTATATAAAAAGCGAAGATGTCACTCTGGAAGGGATAAAAAATAAATTAACTCATTAACCTCATTGAGTGGAGGATGAACCGATGAACATTGTTGTCTTGGACGGCTATACCCTTAACCCAGGAGACCTTTCCTGGGATAAACTTGAAAGCCTGGGAGACTGTACAGTCTATGATCGCACACCGCCGGAACAAACAGTGCAGCGTGCAGCAGACGCAGAAATCATACTAACCAATAAAACGGAATTAAACCGTGAAGTCATTGCCAGTCTGCCTGATTTAAAATACATCGGCGTACTGGCGACCGGGTATAACGTTGTGGACACGGAAGCGGCGGCCGAACGCGGCATCCCCGTCACGAACGTCCCGACCTACGGCACGGATTCCGTCGCTCAGATGACGTTTGCCCTGCTGCTCGAACTGACCCAGCATGTCGGCCATCATTCCCGTACTGTTAAAGAGGGGAGGTGGGGACGGAGCGATGATTTTTGCTACTGGGACTTTCCCCTCGTCGAACTCAGCGGGCTGACGATGGGACTGGTCGGGTTTGGCCGCATCGGCCGTGCTGTCGCCAGAGTCGCGCAGGGATTCGGTATGAAGGCCATTGCCTACGACCCGATGGCTGATCAGTCGAATACGGATATTGAATTGACCGATTTAGACGGATTGCTCAAACGCAGCGATGTCGTCAGTCTGCACTGCCCGCTGACGGAGGAGAACAAAAGGTTGATTAACGCCGGAAAACTGGCGATGATGAAACCCACAGCCTATCTGATCAACACCGCCCGCGGGCCGCTCATTGATGAACAAGCCCTGAGCGATGCGCTGAACAATCAGCAAATAGCGGGCGCGGGGCTGGATGTGCTCTCGGAAGAACCACCCCGCAGCGGCAGCCCGCTCTTTAATGCCAGAAATTGTTTCATCACCCCGCACATTTCCTGGGCGACCTCCGCTGCAAGGAGCCGCTTGATGCGCACTGCCGTGGATAACGTCGAATCGTTTATCGCCGGGAAGGTTAAAAATAAAATTAACTGAGGTTTATGTTACAATGGAGATAAAAGAGGTATCTGAGAGCTTAAGCAGAGGTAGAATATTTTTCTATGCTATACGTGATATGAGGGAATCTACTTAGCATTTTTTTGTCTTGAGTTATTAAAGGGATTCCTAACTCCATGGCTAAAAAAATAAATTCGCAATCGTATGATGAACATCCAGACTCAAAGGCAAGGTTTAATATATTAGGGAAAAATGTAGAAGTCTGTAAAGGTTTCCGGATTAATTGCTCGGCTTTGGCAAGCAATTTCTTAGCTATCTCTAATTCAATGAGTCCCTTGTGATTGTAGCAGGTTAATACATTACAAAATTCAGAACGCCAAAGTGGTGGGGCAACCCAATCATCATCAAAACGGAAAATTTTTTGAGCTTGGGCCGTGAAAGGGCTGTCGATGAGCAGATAAACGATAAGGTTCGTATCAGCAACTATCATGGGCGTCCCTGCCGTTTAAAATTTTGGACGTCATTTTCAGTTACGTATAAATCGGTTTCTTCACGGAGCCGGGCTATACTTTTTAGTTTTTCATCGATGATATTCTCATCGGATTCATGTGGTACCATGTTTTGCAGACAAACCACTATTTCCTGACTCAGGCTTCTATGATGTTTTTGGGCCATAATATAAAGTTGCTGATGCAATTCATCCGGTATGTTTTCTATAGTTATGTTTTTCATTTTTCCGAAGAAGAAAAAATCTATTGAATCAAAATAAAATGGACATTGCCATACATCTTACTCGTATTATACTTAACAAAAATTAATTATTCAAGTTAGAAAATAGTAATTTACAATACAGACATTGCTGTTTAGAGACCAGGCGGTCTCAGCATGTATAGATTGTCAGGCTTTATTTCCACGAATGGAGCCGCTGACAATGTAAAGAAAGTTTATTAAGGAGGTTGTATTATGAGCAGTACAATAGGATTTATCGGTTTAGGCGTTATGGGTAAAAGCATGGCCGGACATCTGCTCGATGCCGGACACCAGCTTCATGTCTTCAACAGAACAAAAGAAAAGGCAAACGAACTCATCGGAAAAGGAGCGGTTTGGGAGGAGACTCCCGCAGCGATAGCCCGCCATTGCGGTATCGTCTTCACCATCGTCGGCTTCCCGCAGGATGTCGAGGAGGTGTATTTGGGCTCGGACGGCTTGCTGGAAAACATGCAGGAAGGCGCTGTGCTGGTCGATATGACCACATCAAGCCCCGAGCTGGCCGAGCGGATCGCCGAGGAAACCGCCAAACGCGGTGGAAATGCTCTGGATGCGCCTGTTTCCGGCGGCGATACCGGTGCTAAAGAAGCCCGCTTGTCAATCATGGTCGGTGGCGACCGGGAGGCGTTCAACCGCGTGCTGCCGCTACTGGAGATAATGGGTAAGAATATCGTCCATCAAGGCCCCGCCGGCAGCGGACAGCACTGCAAGATGTGCAACCAGATAGCTATCGCCTCGAACATGCTCGGCGTATGTGAAGCGATCGCCTATGCCCGCAAGGCGGGACTCGACCCGAAAACCGTGCTCAAGAGTATCGAAGCGGGCGCGGCCGGGAGCTGGTCGCTCAGCAACATGGCCCCGCGGATGCTCGACGGCAATTTCGACCCGGGCTTTTACGTCAAACACTTTATCAAGGATATGTCCATCGCGTCGGATTCTGCCGACAAAATTTCTCTGGATACGCCGGGTCTTGATCTGGCACTTCAGATGTATAAGAAGCTTGCCGAACAGGGCCACGATGATGACGGCACGCAGGGGTTGTACCGGCTGTATGAAAAATAAAGACTTTTCGCTGGATACCAGAAGTACCTTGTCGTAAACTTTGTCGCCCCCCTAAACAATAAGAAAAAAAATGATGCAAGAAATGAGTGCAACATACAACAAAACGGATGAAGGTCCCCAGCCCCTAGCGCAGAACTATAGCGCGGTTTTCCAGAACGTCGACGGTGCCGCACGCGGTCTGGACGGGCCCGGCATAGCGCGTTTTCCTGATGGCCTGCTGGTAGTCGCGCTGCCGGTCAAGCAGAAACCGAACTGGGCCTGCCATATTCTGAGCAGCAGCGACGAAGGCAATTCCTGGGATATTGTATCTACGCTGCCCTATTATTCTGCCTCCCTCTGGGGGTATGATGATAAACTTTACGTGTTTGCCAACACCGAGCATTCGGAGATGCGCAATGGCGACATGCACCTTCTGTGCAGCCAGGACGGCGGCAGGTCATGGTCGGACCCCGTTACCATTGCCGAAGGCCACTTCTGGAACTGCCAGACGGGTATGGTCCGGCACGGCGGGAAGCTGTATTGGGCGGTTGATGACCTTGAGCCGGGCAAATCACTGCGCGGTCCCCGGGTAATTTGCGGCGATTTGTCGCAAAATCCGATGAATCCCGCCGCCTGGCATCTTTCCAATGTGATCCCTTTCCCGGGGCTGCCGGACTCGCTTTTGAATCCGGATATTTCCGGCTCCTATCCCACCGCCCGCATGCTCGAGCCCAATGTGATCGAAGTCAACGGCCGTATCCGCGTGCTTATGTGCGTGAAGCCCCCGATGCAGGCGACGACCAATCTTTGTGCGGTATTTGACCTAAAGGAAGACGGTGACGATTTGACTCTTTCCTTCACCCAGTACCACCCCCTGCCGGGCGGACAGGTGAAATTCTGCATTGTCAAAGATGATGAAACCGGGCTGTTCTGGATGACCTGTAACCTTGCAGTGGACGGGCAGGATGCTTTTGCCATGCCCGATCCGTCCGAACACCGGGGAAACGGGCCGTATAAAGGCGCCATAGGCGGCAACGACCGTCGCTTTCTGATGCTGTTCTACGGCATGGATGGCCTCAATTGGTTCCCGGCCGGGTGTATAGCACGTGCCTCAAGGCTCTCTCAGTCGTTTATGTATCCGGCCCATATCATTGACGGCGACGACTTGCTGGTCGTCGCCCGATCAAGTATCGGCGGGCAGAATCGCCATGATGCGGATACATGCACTTTTCACCGTGTTAAAAATTTTCGCAAGCTCGCTATGGACCTGGTTCCGGAACGCTAAATCATATCGAATTATAAAATAATGATTACTGTTTATACACAGTGAGGACTGAAAAAATGAAGTATCTGTTTATTGATCGAAGACATATCCAGCGTATCGATGAGAATATTAACTGGAAGTACCATCGTCCGGTGAAAGATACCCGCCCGGTACTTGAACCCGAGATGCCGTGGGAAGGTGAGCGGCTGCATATCTGGAGCCCGCCGGTTTTCTCTCATGAAACAGGAAAATGGCGGATGTGGTACATCGGTGGAGATGAAATGCTTCCGCTGTATGCCGAGTCCGAAGACGGCCTGAACTGGCACAGACCTGAACTCGACCGTGTGCAGTGGAAAGGCGAGATGAGGAATAATATCATCAATCTCGGCTTCACGGGAAGCGGAAAAGAGAACAGGATTGTCCTGCTGCGGGATGAGGAAGAGTCCGATCCGTCGAAGAGATATAAGGGGCTGACAAGAATATCCGGACACCTGATACCGTTCTGTATGGTTTGGTTTAACCACATCAACTCTCTTTAGACAAGGCACTTATGCTGATTTTGAGTGCTATTTGTGCCCTTAGCGGCGTTTTTAAAGGGGCGTTTTAGAGCTGTAAGGGATTTTAGCCTGCACAGGCATAAAAAATTATTGTCAAGAGATTCATAAAAAGAGAAAAAACAATGGAAAATTTAGAGCAACGATTGAAGCGCCATAGCGCTTTTTGGAACAAAGAGCCGGTAGACAGACCCATGATCGGCATCTGCCGGCCCTTGAAAAGCAGTGCGCCGGGATATGAGCTAATGGGAGAGCGGAGCGTCCGGCCGGAGGACGTGAACGAAGAGCTTTACCAGGCATACAGGGACTGCTACACCGTCTGCACCCCATGCGCCGATCATCCGAGCGACCTCTTCTATACCACCATCCCGCACTGCGGGCTGCCGTGGTATGAGATACTCATGGGATGCTCCGTCAGTTTCTCCCCCGGTACTCTCATGGCCTGGGCGGATCATCTGGCGGATAATCCCGAAGATCTGAAACAGCGCTGGCGACTGCCGCTGGAAAAAGATGATCAATGGCTGGAGAAACTGCGCTTTATCCTGCAGAGAAGACAGGAGGATTTTCCGGAAACCCCCATACCTACAGTACTCGGACGCGGGGTGCTTGACCTGCTGATGGCCGCCATGCCGAATGAAGAGGTCATGACCGGCCTGGCACTCAAGCCGGATATTTACCAGGATATGATGGCCGACCTGACCGAGATGATCGTCCTGGCCATTCAGGAACAGCTCAAAGTTCTGCAACCTTTCCACGGCGGCTACGCCAATCGCCGCGGCCTGTGGGCGCCGGGCACGGCCTGCTGGAGCCAGGAGGACGGCGCCGCCCTGGTCGGGCCCCAGCTCTACCGCGACCTTATTCTGCCGTTCGACCGGCAAATATGGAACAGCGTGGATTACGCCATGTTCCATACCCACTCGGCGGGCCTGCCGGCCATGAGCGACGCTCTGATTGAGGCGCCGGAACTCGAATGCGTCGAATGCACCTTAGACGCCAACGGGCCGCCACTGGATGAACTTATCCCCCTGTGGAAAAAATTGCTGGAAGCGGATAAATCGCTTCTTGTCTGCCTGGAAGAATCCTCAGGCCATGTGGATCGAGTTGTGCGGGAACTTCCGGCGGAAGGGCTGGCGATATCGGTATCTACAGACAATCCGCCGGAATACGACTATCTTATGAGAGACGCAGGTATATG
The DNA here is from genome assembly GCA_003551785.1 of Candidatus Brocadiaceae bacterium. The sequence goes on from PUNP01000444.1 coordinate 9,264, forward strand.
AACGAAAATTTACCAAAGCTCAGGCTCTGGGGCATTGCCGAACTGCGCTGCTGGATAAACCACATTCCGTGGCAGTACCCGACGGGGCGTGATACCGAGGCGTGTCTGGACGCTCACCTGGCCGCCGGAATCAACAACGTCGCCTGGGAATTGGGGCGCAGCGTGCTGGCGTATCACAGCCGGCTGCCGGAGGCGACCTGCTGGGGACGACACGACCGGCCCGGTGAACACGGAGAACGGCCGGAAATAGAAAGAATGCTCGGCGAGCGCTGCTCGCTGCGCGTTGCGATCCGGCACGCCAGGGCCAACAGCATGACGCTCTACGGGCGAATGTGCATGAACCGTTATTATCGGCCGGGTTTTAAACGTTCGCGCTGGGCCAATCTTCACCCCGAATTCATGGAACTCGGCAAGGACGGCCGGGTGGACCCGAGCCGGCTTTGCTACGGAGTGCCGGAAGTGCGCCGGGAGCGGATCGGCATCCTGCGCGAAGCCGCCGAGATCGGATGCGACGGACTGCTGCTGGATTTCTGCCGGCAGCCGCCGTTCCTGCGCTTCCACCCCGCGCTTGTCAATACCTGGCGAGAGGAACATGGCACTGATCCCGCCGGCTTGCGCCTGGCCGACGGTCAACAGTACATGGACTGGTGCCAATACAGGGCGGATTTCAAGACCGAGTTCATGCGCGAACTGCGCCGGGCGCTTGACGAAAGCCCAAAGACCGGGCATAAAAGAGTTCCTGTGCAGGTGCGCTTTCCCAATGACGGCAAGAACCCGGTGCGGTTTCAGGAAGTATTCTGGGAATGCGCCGACCTGACCGACATGGACGACGGCGAAGGCGCGCTGCACAGGGATGTCAGGGTGGATAATATAGGCGGAGATACTGTCAATCGCTGGAGCTGAGAACAAGGGAGCTAACCTGAATTAATCAGGCTAAACAATAGAGGAGATAATCATGTCAGAAAATACGACAGTTCAATTTAGCATTGACGGAGAACGTAAAGGAAAGCCGGTCAAACTGGAAGGCGTGGTTCATAATCCGTTTGCGGTGGCCGGACACTGGCTGCGCGGCAACCTGCACTGTCATCTCAAAGGCTGGACCGAAGAGGCGCCCGACCGTTACCGGGAGCTGGGGTATGATTTTATCGCCGCCATGGATCATGATCAGATTGTTATGCCGGAGCCCCGGGAAGATATGATCTTTCTTCCGGGTGCGGAGATGAGCCCCGGGCATCTTCTGGTTTTCGGCGTGAACGATATGGATGATATTAAAGCCGAAGACGGTGATCGGTTTTCGGCGACATTGCGGATGATACGGGAGACCGCCGAGCTCGGCGGTATGTCTTTCCTTGCCCATCCGCTATGGAACGGCTGGACATTTGAGGAATTACAGCAGCTGTGCCGAGCCGGTCTCAACGGAATGGGGATAATCAACTCATGTTGCTCGGGACATGGCTACACCGGTCATTCCGACCAGATCTGGCATGCTCTGCTGTCGCCGGGAAAATGTCTTGCCGCGATAGGCGGAGATGATGCTCACGGTCCCGGTGCCCTCGCAGGCGATACGCCCTGGGCGGCCAGGCGGCGTTCCCGCCTGGGCTGGACCGGCGTGCTGGCACGTGAGCGCACGGCGGAGGCTGTCCTTAACGCTCTGAGAGCAGGCCGCACCTACGCCTCCGAAGGGCCCGTTTTCCATGGGGTAAACCTGCGGCCCGACGGCAATCTGACCGTTCGTTGTTCGCCCTGCGTGGCCTGTCACTTCAGGGGGAAGCAGCTCGGATACGGCGGACGCAGCATTTTCCCGCCGGACGACAGGGAAGTGGAGGAGGAATTCGTTTTCGATTTCGCCGTCAACGGATACCGGGTCAAAGATCAGCTTATCATCATACTCGAAGATGAACAGAGGCGAAAGGCATATCTGAGCCCGCTCAGATTGAATTATACTGTACAGGAGTAAAGCAACATCAACATTGAGGAAAACAGATGGCGAACCTGTATCAAAGATCGGAAGAACCCTTGAACACCAGGAAGGAGAAAAATGATTTTCTTGACGATCAATGGCGCCAAAAGAATCGGCCGCGCTTTTGAACGCCATGACGCGGAAGCCCTAATCCTCTGGGATCGATTGTTGACCGACGGCATCCGGGTCACTCCGCTGGGTGGCAGCGACGCCCATATTCCGGAGGGTATCGGGAGCTGCTGGACCGGACTGCCGGGCGCGGAACTGAGTGTTGGTGAAGTGATTGACAGATTGAATGCCGGAAACTGCCTGGCCAGTGAAGGGCCGTTGCTGTCGCTGCATGTGGAAGGACGGGAGATGGGATCCCGTCTGGGGGTTCGCAAAGGGCAGCCCCTGCATCTTACCTGTCGGGTCGCCGACGCGGCCGGATTGCAGTCTCTGAGCGTCGTTTCCAACGGTAAAGCCGTGAGAACATTGTATCCTCGTGACAAAAACCTGGTTGAGGATGAGTGGCAGTTTGTCTTTTCGGGTCAGCGTTATGTCCGGCTCGAAGCAAGGGCCTGCGATGACCGGCGCGCCTTCTCAGCCCCGATTTATTTCGATGTAGAGAAAGGCTGTTAACCCGCGGATGATCGGAACCAGCGTCAGGGGCGGCGCCGGCAGTTTTTCGGACGACGGATGTCCGGATGCCGGCGAGTTTGTCTTTGATTTCGCAAAACAAGGCTACAGGGTCAGCGATTATATGACGGTGGTTTTGCAGGACGTGCATGGTCGACGGGCATGGACCAGTCCTATTAAAACGGTGGTTGATGTTGAAGAGAAAAACAACAATATTTAGGAAAAAAAAAGGGAAAATCATGTCAGAAAAAAAGCGTTGTTTACTTATCGACAACCATTATATTGAAAGAATCCAGGGTTTGCATCGGCGAATGCATCAGCCGAAGAAGCACGAAACACCGGTGCTGATACCGGAAAAACCATGGGAAACGTGTAATGACGGCGCCGGTTTCGGCATCAGCGCCTGGTGCGCGCCGGTCCGTCACTCAAAGTCGGGCCAGTGGAAAATGTGGTACTGCGGCAACACGGCCGGGGCGGAGGCGAAAATACGTCTCGAACCGATGTACGCCGAGTCCGACGACGGTATCAACTGGCGCCGCCCGAATATCGGGCAGGTCGAGTTCGACGGGGATTGCCATAACAATATTCTGTTCACACACGGCAGCGTCGGAGAAAATATCCTCGAGGCGATCGCCGATCCGAATGACGCCGACTATCCCTACAAGGCGGTGACCCGCAGGCGCACTCTGCTGCGGTCGCGGGACGGGATCACCTGGGAGTTGCTCGACGCGCAGGGGCCGCCGTCCGATGATACCTACCGACTTACCTTTGATCACCTGCAAAACCGCTATATAATGACGGTAAAACATACCCAGAACCGACCCGACACCGGAAAATACGTGCGGGGCCGCTATCCGGTGCCGGAGTACGGCCGCAGCGCCGCTGTTTCAGTCAGCAAAGACTTTCAAAAATGGACGGAGCCGGAAATGGTCTTCGCCGCCGACGAGACGGACTGGCATCGCGGCGCCGATCGCATTGCCGATATCCTCGCCGCCCAGGGAAATCTGATGCAAGGGCCGCTTTACGTTAATGACCCGGCCGAATACCGCACGGAAATCTACAGCCTGCCGGTGTTTCCGTACGAGGACATGTACCTGGCGCTGCCGGAAATTTTCAACGTCTCCGGGGTCTGGCCACACCCGGAAAAGAACAATACGTTGAAGCAGAACGGGGTGCTCTATGCCGAGTTGGCGGCCA